>DASSJR010000303.1:0-3400 GCA_035691135.1 Nocardioides sp.
TCGATGCCGCGTTCGTCCTCGAAGCTCTGACCCCCCAGTCGAGCGCCACGCAATGTTCGCTCCGCCATGAGCCACCTCCTGGCTTGGCTAGTTTCCCCGTTGATTGGGACGGCGGGGTGTCTCACACCCATGTACCCCGAGCCCTGCGCGTCCAATCACCTCAACGGTAGTGGGTGGGCGAAGATTCCACGAATCTCGCGGCGAGAGTCAGATCACCCCGGGGACCTCGTTGCCCGCCTCGCGGATACCGCGGAGGGTGTCGACCCGTGAGAGCAGCACGAGGCCGAGGAGGAAGAGCACGACGAGGGCCAGCAGGGCCGGCCGGTAGGAGTCGGTCCACTGGTGCACCAGGCCGAAGACCAGGGTGCCGACCCAGCTCGTGCCGCGCTCGGCGGCCTGGTAGAGCGAGAAGTACTCCGCCTCGCGGCCGTGCGGGATCAGCTGGCTGAAGTAGGACCGTGACAGCGCCTGCGTGCCGCCGAGCACGAGACCGATCGCCGCGGCGAGTACCAGGAAGAGCGGGAAGTTGCCTTCGGGGGCGAAGTACGCCGCGACCACGACGACGACCCAGATCGCGAGGCCGACCAGGATCGTGCCCCGGGTGCCCCGTCGCTGGGCGATCCGTCCGAAGAGCAGCGCACCGCCGATGCCGACGAACTGGACGACCAGGAACGCCGAAAGCACCGTCGACTTCTCGAACCCGAGCTCCTTCTCGCCGAACACCGACGCGGCGTAGATCACGGTCTGGATGCCGTCGTTGTAGAAGAGATAGGCGATCAGGAAGGTCAGTGTGACCGGGTACCCCCTGAGCTCCCTGAGCGTGGTGAACAGCTGGCCGAAGCTGCGCTTCATCAACCCGCCGGCCTCGGGCACGACGTTGCGCGGTGCCCGGTTCCGCACCCCGCGGAAGGGAATGATCGTGAACGCGGCCCACCAGATGCCGGCGCTGAGGAGAGAGATTCTCACCGCGAGCTCGGTGTCGCTGGACATCACCGAGAGCAGCCCGAAGTTGAGCGCGAGCAGTGTCCCGCCGCCGAGGTAGCCGAGCGCCCAGCCCCGCGAGGACACCCGGTCGCGTTCGTCGGGCTCGGCGATCTCGCACAGGATCGCGTCGTAGACGACGAGGCTCGCGCCGAGGCAGAGCGTGGCGCCGACGAGCAGCACCGCGCCGAGCTGCCAGTCGGTGCCGGCGACGAAGAACATGCTCATCGCCAGCAGGCTCCCGGCCCAGGCGAACGTGGCCATCAGGGTGGTCTTGCGTGAGGAGCGGTCAGCGATCGCACCCACCACCGGCAGCACGAGCGCGGAGATGATCGTCGAGGCGGTGACGAGGTAGAAGACCAGGGACCCGGCCGAGACGTGCAGCCCGAGCACGGTCAGGTCGACTTTGCAGGTGAAGTCGTCGCCGGTCGGCTTGCCGCAGGCGGCGCGCTCGGCGACGGAGGTGAGGTACGGCGCGAACAGCACCGCCGCCGTGGTGGTGACGTAGGCGGAGTTCGCCCAGTCGTACCAGTACCAGGACCGTTGTTCCCGGGCCCGCGCCAGCGGTCGCAGATCGGCGACACCGCCGGCTGTCTCGCTCATTGCTCTTCCCTCCCGTTGCCCATCCATTGCTCCCGCTGGACGAGCACGTCCTTGAGTATGTCGGTGCGGTCGGTCATCACTCCGTCGACACCACGGTCGAGCAGGTCACGAATCTCGTCGGCGTCGTCGATGGTCCACACGTGCACGTGCTTGCCGGCCGCATGTGCCCGGCGTACCAGCCCCCGGGTGGCCACCACGAGCGGTCCCCGGCGGTGGGGGATCTGCAGGGCTGCCACCCGGCCGCGGGTGAGGAGGTCCGCGAGACGGCCGCTGGGCAGGAACCGGAAGGCGATGACCTCCAGCGGGTGGGCGGAGGTCGGCACCCGGCCGCCGGTCAGGCGGCGGAAGTGGTTGAGCCTGCGTGCGGAGAAGGAGCCGACGAGGACGCGGTCCCAGGCGTCGTGCTCGTCGAGGAACCGGGCCAGCAGCGGGACCGCGGCCGAGGCCTTGATGTCGATGTTGAACCGGGCGGTCGGGAACTCCTCGAAGAGCCTGGCCAGCGTCGGGACCCGTTCGCAACCGCCGATCAGGGCCTCGCCCACCTCGGCGAGGGTCAGGCTCTCGATCCGGCCCTTCAGGTCCGTGACCCGGTCCAGGACGGCGTCGTGGAAGGCGAGCAGCTCTCCGTCGCTGGTGGCATGGACATCGGTCTCGAGGTAGCCGTAGCCGAGCTGGTCGGCGTGGCGGAACGCGGCCAGCGTGTTCTCGAGCCCCTCGAGCTCCGGGTGGTAGGCGCCACCACGGTGGGCGAAGGCGAGGGTCGAGCCCGGCTGGTCGAGGACGGCGTCGAGGTAGCGGTGTCCGGTCCGGGGCGCGTTCACGCGTGCAGTAAACACCCCCGTGTGTCCGTGCTCACGGCTTTGGCATCCGCGGCGTGCGTACCCACCGGTCACCGGGGGAGAGGAGTAGCGTCGACGTCATGGATGCGTTGACCTGTCCTCGTTGTGGCGCCGAGATGGTGAGTCGACCTGTGGCCGACGCGGAGGTGAACCAGTGCCCGGACGGTCACGGCGTGTTCCTGTCACGGGCCGACCTGGGCACCCTGATCGAGTCGGAGACCGACTGGCACCGCAACGCCAGCCAGCACACCGCGCCGTTGCCGCGGATCACCGCCGACATGACGGCGCCGCCGTCCGGCCGGGCCAAGGCCCGGGCCTGGGTGGAGACGCTCTTCGGCTGATCGGGCATCGGAGGTTGAGGTGCGAAGGCGCCCTGGCGCCTGAGCCTCGAAACCCCGGGAGTCAACGCAGGACGGTGAGGTCGGCTTTCGTCTCACCTGGTTTCGACAGGCGGGTCGCGGCTTCGTCCGATTTCGAGACGGCGCGAGCGCGCCTCCTCAATCCGACGCTCAGTCGCGCCGCTCACTCGAGCACCGTCAGCGCAGCCGCTGACGCGTCTGCGCTCAGATATCCCGGAACGTCTCGATATTCGCGCCGAGCAGGTTGAGGCGCTCGGCCAGCTCCTCGTAGCCGCGGTGGATGACGTAGGTCGACCGCAGGACCGACGTGCCCTTGGAGGCGAGCATCGCGAGCAGGACCACCACCGCGGGACGGAGTGCCGGAGGGCACACGATCTCGGCACCCGACCAGTGGGTGGGTCCCTCGATCATCACCCGGTGGGGGTCGAGCAGCTTCACGTCGCCTCCGAGCTTGTTGAGCTCGACGAGGTAGATGGCCCGGTTCTCGTAGACCCAGTCGTGGAGCAGGGTCTGGCCGTGGGCGGTCGCCGCGATCACCGCGAAGAACGGCAGGTTGTCGATGTTGAGGCCGGGGAACGGCATCGGGTGGATCTTGTCGAGCGGGGCGTGGAGCTGGCT
>DASSJR010000304.1:0-8761 GCA_035691135.1 Nocardioides sp.
GGCCTGCGTTGAGCCCGGCCATGTGGTCGCGCAGCTCGTAGAGGAGCTCGTCCATCTCGAACGCCGCGGTGATCGTCTCGATCAGCACGGTCGCCCGGATCGAGCCGTGCGGGACCTCGAGGGCCGCCTGGGCGTGGGTGAAGACGTCGTTCCACAGCCGGGCCTCGAGGTGCGACTCCATCTTCGGCAGGTAGAAGTAGGGGCCGGACCCGCGGGCCAGCAGCTCGGTCGCGTTGTGGAAGAAGTAGAGGCCGAAGTCGACCAGCCCGGCCGCAACCGGGGTCCCGTCGACGGTGAGGTGTGCCTCGTCGAGGTGCCAGCCGCGCGGGCGGGGCACGATCACGGGGATCCGGTCGGGGTCGGAGATCGCGTACTCCTTGCCCTCCGGGGAGGTGAAGGACAGCTCGCGGCGTACGGCGTCGTAGAGGTTCACCTGGCCGCCGACCACGTTCGCCCAGTGCGGGGTGTTGGCGTCCTCGAGGTCAGCCAGCCACACCCTGGCGCCGGAGTTGAGGGCGTTGATCGACATCTTCCGGGTCGTCGGACCGGTGATCTCGACCCTGCGGTCCTGGAGGTCGGCAGGCACCGGCGCCACCTTCCAGTCGCCGGCGCGGATGTCGGCGGTCTCGGCCAGGAAGTCGAGCGTGCCCGCCTCCGCGATCGCGGCGCGACGCTTCCCGCGAGCCGCAAGCAGCTCGTCGCGGACCGGGCCGAACCGGCGATGCAGGTCGGCGATGAACTCCAGCGCCTCAGGGGTCAGGATCTCCTCGGAGCGGTCGACCGAAGGGCCATGGACGTCGATGTCAGCCATGGCGTCACGGTAACGCCGGAAACTGGATGGCTGCGCCTCACGACGGTGGCTAGCGTGGCCGCCATGTTCACCGACTCAGGGTCAGCCCAGCTTGCGTACGACGTGTCCGGCCCGGAGGATCCGGCGCACGACGTGCTGATGCTGCACGCCGGAGTCACCGACAGGCGCAGCTGGCAACCCCTCGTGGACTCGCTCGCGGCCCGCCAGCGGTGCGTGAGGTACGACGCGCGTGGCTACGGCGAGACGACGTACGAACCAGAAGCCGGCTGGTCCCCGGTGAAGGACGCGGTCGCGGTGCTCGACGCGGCTGAAGCCGAGTCAGCAGTGGTCGTGGCCGGTTCGATGGGTGGAGCGGTCGCCCTGGACCTGGCGCTGGCGCATCCCGACCGCGTCCGTGCCTTGGTGCTCATCGGTCCCGCGGTCCGGGGTGCGCCGTACCCGGAGATCACCGATCCGCAGACGGCCGCACTGGTGGAGCGGGCGGAGGCGGCCGAGGAGGCCGAGGACTGGGACGAGCTCAACCGGCTCGAGGCCCGGATCTGGCTTGACGGTCCCACCGCCGAGGAAGGCCGGGTGGGCGGGGCCACCCGCGAGCTCTTCCTGGACATGAACGGACGCGCCCTCCGGGCTGTCGACCCGGGCGAGCGGTCGCGGGTGGAAGACGCCTGGCCCCGGCTGGGCGACATCGAGGCGCCGGTCCTGGTCCTGGTCGGTCGCCTGGACGTCGAGGACATCCGGTTCGTCGACGAGGGCCTGGCGGACCGGCTCCCGGACGCCCGACTGGTGTGGCTCGACGGTGTGGCGCACCTGCCACACTTCGAGGCTGATCCGACCACGCTGGGGGAGATCACCGACTTCGTGGACGGACTGCCGGCCGGCTGATCCCGAGACGCTCAACGGACGAATGCGTCCCGCCCCAACGGGCACGTGGGGGGTCATGGTCACCGAGGACCACCCGGGAGCGCAGCAATGGGTACCGGACCGGCCCAGCCTGAAGCGACTTCGCGAGGCGGTCCAGGAGTGCCGGGGATGTGAGCTCTACCGTGAGGCGACCCAGGCGGTGATGGGCGAGGGCCCGGCCTCGGCCGAGGTGATGGTGCTCGGGGAACAACCGGGGGACAAGGAGGACCTGGCGGGCGAGCCGTTCGTGGGGCCCGCGGGGAAGGTCCTGGACCGGGCGCTGGCCGAGTCGGGGCTGCCGCCCGAGGGCGTTTTCCGCACCAACGTGGTCAAGCACTTCCGGTTCTCGGGCACGCGTGGGAAGCAGCGCATCCACAAGTCGCCGAGTCGCTGGCACGTGACCGCGTGCGGACCGTGGCTGGTGGCCGAGCTGGCGGTCGTGAAGCCAACAGGGGTGATCGTCCTCGGTGGCACGGCGGGCAAGGCGCTCTACGGCTCGTCGTTCCGGGTCGGTGAGACGCGGGGTCGGCTCATCGACTGGCCCGAGGCATTCGAGGTGCGCACCCCGCCGGCGTGGGTACTGACGACGACGCACCCCTCGGCCGTGCTTCGTGCCGATGACCGGGATCGGGCCTACGCCGAGCTGGTGTCCGACCTCCGGGTAGCGGTTGCGGCGCTCTCGGAGTGACCCGGCAGGTCGTACGTCGTCGTGCGCTCGCGCACCGGTCGCCCCACACCCGCGGCGATCTCGGTGAGCTCGGCGACCGTTTTCGCCGAGCCATGCTCGGACCCGGCCATCCGGGAGATGGTTTCCTCCATCAACGTGCCGCCCAGGTCGTTGGCGCCGGCCCGGAGCATCGCGCGGGTGCCGTCGGTGCCCAGCTTGACCCAGCTGGTCTGGATGTTGTCGATCCGGCCGTGCAGCAGGATCCGGGCCAGGGCGTGCACCGCGAGGTTGTCGCGCAGGGTGGGCCCGGGGCGCGCGACGCCGGCGAGGTAGATCGGCGAGGAGTGGTGGACGAACGGCAGCGGCACGAACTCGGTGAACCCGCCGGTCTCGTCCTGGATGTGGCGGAGCACGCGCAGGTGCTGCACCCAGTGGCGCGGGTTGTCGACGTGGCCGTACATCATCGTGGAGCTCGAGCGCAGGCCCACGCGGTGGGCGGTGGTGACCACGTCGATCCAGGTCCGCGTCGGCAGCTTGCCCTTGGTCAGGACCCAGCGGACGTCGTCGTCGAGGATCTCGGCGGCGGTGCCCGGGATGGTGCCGAGGCCGGACTCGCGGGCCTTGATCAGGAAGTCCTCGACGCTCAGGCCGGTGCGGGACGCGCCGTTGACGATCTCCATCGGTGAGAAGGCGTGGACGTGCATGCCGGGAACCCGGCGCTTCACGGCGGCCGCGAGGTCGAAGTACGCGCTGCCGGGCAGTTCCGGATCGATCCCGCCCTGCATGCAGACCTCGGTCGCACCGAGCTCCCAGGCCTCCTGCGCCCGGTCGGCCACCTGCTCCAGCGACAGCGAGAACGCATCGGCGTCGGTCCGCCGCTGGGCGAAAGCGCAGAACCGGCAGCCGACGTAGCAGACGTTGGTGAAGTTGATGTTGCGGTTGACGACGTAGGTCACCTCGTCGCCGACCGTGTCGCGGCGCAGGTCGTCGGCGAGCCGGCACACCTGCTCCAGCAGCTCCCCCTCGGCCGTCATCAGCGTCAGTGCCTGTTCGTCGGTGAGGCCGGCAGGGTCCTTCTCCGCGGCCGCCAAGGCCCCCCAGCCCCCAGCTGTCGGTAGTCCAGTGGCATGTGGCTGTCGAACCGGCCGTTCGGCAGCCGTTTCCCGCTGGACTATCTCCCGGAGCGCCTCCCAGTCGCCGTAGACGGCGTCGAAGTCGCTGCGGCGGTCGGCGGAGCGTCCGTCGGTGTCGACGGCGGTGTGGAGGTCGGTGCGGCCGAACCCGTGACCGGAGTGGGCGCCGCCGTCGGGCTCCTGCCACGGCAGGCCGGTGGGGCGTACGTCGGACCGGCCCAGACCGTCGTCGTCGGCCAGGGCGGCCACGTGGCCGGTGACCCGCGGGTCGAGCCACGGCTCACCCGCGACGACGTACTCGGGATGGACGGTCAGCCGGGGCCTCAGCTCGAAGCCGCACTCCGCCGTGACCGCCTGCAACCGCTCGAGCGAGGGCCAGGGACGCTCGGGGTTCACGTGGTCCGGGGTGAGCGGGGAGACCCCGCCCCAGTCGTCGATGCCGGCGGCGAGCAGCGCCCGGCACTCGGAGAGGTCCACGAGGTTGGGCGGCGCCTGGACCCGCATCTTCGGGCCCAGCACCAGCCGGGTGACCGCGATCGCGGCCCGGAACTCGTCGAGGCCGAGGTCGTCGGTGTGCCGCATCGCCGTCTCCGGCTTGGCCCGGAAGTTCTGGACGATCACCTCCTGCACCGCCCCGAAGCGTCGCGCCGTGGCGCGGATGGCGAAGATCGTGTCCGCGCGCTCGGCCAGGGTCTCGCCGATGCCGACCAGCAGCCCGGTCGTGAACGGCACGGACAGCCGACCCGCGTCGTCGAGCACCCGCAGCCGGACCGCCGGGTCCTTGTCGGGCGAGCCGAAGTGGGCCCAGCCCTTCTCCTCGAAGAGCCGCCGCGAGGTGGTCTCCAGCATCATCCCCATCGACGGGGCGACGGGCTTGAGCCGGTTCATCTCCTCCCACGACATGACGCCGGGGTTGAGGTGTGGCAGCAGCCCGGTCTCCTCCAGCACCCGGATCGCCATCGCCCGGACGTAGGCGAGCGTCGAGTCGTAGCCCTGTTCGTCGAGCCAGGCCCGGGCCTCCGGCCAGCGGTCCTCCGGCCGGTCCCCGAGCGTGAACAGCGCCTCCAGGCAGCCCAGCTCGGCCCCCCGACGGGCGAGGTCGAGGATCTCGTCCGGGGAGAGGTACGGCGCCTCGCCGGCCCGGGTCAGGTGGCCGGGCGTGGTGACGAACGTGCAGTAGTGGCACCGGTCCCGGCACAGCCGGGTGACCGGGATGAACACCTTGGGGGAGTAGGTGACCACGCCGGGTCGGCCGGCCGCGCGGAGGCCGGCGTCGCGCACCCGGGCGGCGGCGGCGCAGAGGCGATCGAGCTGATCCCCGCGCGCGCCCAGCAGCGCTGTCGCTTCGGTGAGGTCGAGGGCTGCGCCCCGCTCCGCGCGGGCCAGGGACCGCCGGATCTGTGCCGGGTTCGCCTGACCGGGCTCCTGCCCCACCTGATCCATGCGGGCCAGTCTCCCAAGGGAGACAAGGAAGCGCGTCCGCGGGATCACCCCGCGGACGCGCTCTGCCCCCGCTCAGACGAGCACGCGCTCCTGCTCTGGCTCGGGATCGGGGTTGGGCGCGCCCCGGTCGAGCTGGCTCGGCCACCAGATCTTGCCGCCCAGGTCGAGGTTGAGCGCCGTCACCAGCACCGAGCGGACGATCAGGGTGTCGAGCAGCACGCCCAGCGCCACGGCCACGCCCAGCTCGGCCAGGAACACCAGCGGAATCGAGGCGAGCACCAGGAACGTCGCCGCGAGCACGACTCCGGCCGAGGTGATCACGCCACCGGTGGCGGAGAGCGCGATCCGCGACCCCGTGCGGGTGCCATGGACGGCCGCCTCTTCGCGGACCCGGGTCATCAGGAAGATGTTGTAGTCGATGCCCAGCGCGACCAGGAACACGAACGCGAACAGCGGGAACCCGGGGTCGGACCCCGCGAAGCCGAAGGCGTACTCGAAGAGCAGCGACGACAGGCCCAGGGCCGCGCCGAAGCTCAGGACCACCGTGCCCATGAGGAGCAGGGGTGCCACCAGCGCCCTCAACAGGCCGATCAGGATGAAGAAGACGACCAGCAGCACCAGCGGGATGATCACCTTGGTGTCGCGGTCGGAGGCGATCTTGGTGTCGAGGTAGAACGCGGCTCCGCCACCGACCAGCGCGTCGGCGCCGGCGACGCCGTGGGCGGCGTCGCGCGCTGCCTCGACGATGTCCGCGGCTGTCGTGGAGGAGATGTCGGCGTTGATCGGCATCTCGAAGTAGGACCGGCCGTCGGTGACGGGCCCCTCCGGGGTCGCCTGTCCGAGGCCGTTCACGTCGGAAAGCGCGTCCTGCACGGCCATGACCTCGCCGCTGGCGGTGACCACCTGGATGGTGTTGGAGTTGTCGGCCAGGCCGTGCTCCTGGAGGAGCTTCTGGCCCTTGATGGAGTCGAACTCCTTGGTGTAGGTCTCCTCGGTCGAGAGGCCGTTGGCGTCGAGCGTGAACAGGCCGAGCGAAGCCACCGCGAGCAGGACGGTGGTGATCATCCAGACCTTGCGGGGCGCCACGGCGATGCGGTTGCCCACGCGGGCCCACAAGCCGGTGGTGTTGGGCTCGGCGGAGCCGAAGTCGGGCCGGCTGTGCACCCTGGTCCAGTGCTCGATGGCTACCTGGATCAGGACCAGCACGCCGATGAAGGCCGAGAACCCACCCAGGGCGGTGAGGATGCCGCCGAGGACCTCGAGGCCGCCGCCCTGACCGACGAGGGCGGCGCCGAGGCCGACCGCGGCGATGCCGCCGACGACCCCACCCGCACCGGTCTTCACCCAGGTCCGCTGGCCCTCGCGGCGCGGACCGAAGACCCAGCGTCCACACACCACCAGCAGGGCCGGGAGCAGGGTCACCATGACCAGGAAGGTCACGCCGACGCCGACGGCGTTGACCGGACCCAGGCCCGCGGTGGAGTTGAGCTCGGCGATGCTCAGGCAGAGCATGCCGACGGCAACGGTCGCCGCGCTGGCCAGCAACGCGGGCGCGGCACGGTGGAGGGCTACCGCCATCGCCTCGTGGCGGTCCTCGTGGCGGCGCAGCTCCTCGCGGTAGCGGGCCACGAGCAGGAGCGCATAGTCGGTTCCGGCCCCGATCACCAGGATGCCGAGGATCGCCTGGCTCTGGCCGTTGACGGTGAGGTCTGCGTACTTCGCCAGCAGGTAGACCACGCCGGTCGAGACGGTATAGGCCACGACCACGCTGAAGATGGGGAGGATCCAGAGGTAGGCGCTGCGATAGGTGATCAGCAGCAGCAGGATCACCACCCCCAGGGTGATCAGGATCAGGTTGGTGTCGATGCCCTCGAAAGCCTCCGCGGAATCGGCAGCCTGGCCGCCGAAGCCGGCGAGGTGGACCTGGACACCGTCGATCTGCGCGATGTCACGGATCTTGTCGGCGGCGGGTGGGATGTCGTTCCAGCCGTTGCTGCCGAAGTTGAAGGTGAGGTAGAGGTAGGCGACCTCACCGTCGTCGGAGACCAGCGGGGGCACGGGCTGTCCCTGGGCCGTCAGCGCCTTCGCGGCGTTGGGGGAGAGCACACCCTGCTTGGTGACGCCGTCGATCGCCGCGATCTCCTTGGCGTGCTCGTCCATCGCCGCGAAGTCGGCCTTCGTCAGTCCTGAGGAGCGGCTGTAGACCACGAGGGTGGGGATGTCGTTGGGGTTGACCGTGGAGGAGAGCTCTTCGAGCACCTTGGTCGACTCGGACGAGGCCGGGAGCCAGCTGGACGCCTCGTTCTCCTGGACCGACGTGAGCTTGCTGGAGAAGTAGCCCATCCCCGCGGCCAGCAGCAGGGAGAACGCGACGACGATCCACTTGGTGACTGGGCCGGTCAACCTACCGGCGATCTGACGATGCATGGGAGAACTCCATCACGAGGCGGGGACGGTCGGCATCAGGGTTTCCACCCATCTGACCGGGCCGAACCCCGATATTCATCGCGGGTTCATCCGTAAAGCCGATCCAGCACATCAGCATACTTGTGGTTCACAACCCGCCGCTTCAGCTTCAGGGTCGGGGTGAGCTCCTCGGACTCGGCGGTCCACTCCACGGGCAGCAGCTCGAACGCCTTGACCTGCTCGGGTCGCGAGAGCCGCTCGTTCGCCTTGTCGACCGCGTCCTGGGCCATGGCCCGGATCTCCGGCTTCGCGGCCAGGTCGGCCAGGTCGGTGAACTCGACGCCGGCCTTCTGGGCCACCAGCGGGGCGATCTCGCCGTCCAGGGTGAGTACGGCGACGACGTACGGCTTGTTGTCGCCGACGGCCATGGCGTGCCCGACGATCGGCGATTCCTTGAGGTAGTTCTCGATGTTGGAGGGCGCGATGTTCTTGCCGTTGGAGGTGATGATCAGCTCCTTCTTGCGGTCCACCACCGCGATGAAGCCGTCGTCGTCCATGGTGCCGATGTCACCGCTGTGGACCCAGCCGTTCTCGTCGATGAGGGCGCGGGTGGCCTCCTCCTGCTTGTAGTAGCCGGGGGTGTTGACCGGGCCGCGGATCAGGATCTCGCCGTCGTCGGCGAGGGTGACCTCCATGCCCGGGGTGGCGCGCCCGACCGTGCCGAGCTTGAAGCCGTCGGGCCCGCAGGCGGTCACCGCCCCGCAGGTCTCGGTCATCCCATAGACGTCATAGACCTTGAGGCCGAGGCCGGCCATGAACTTCGCGACCTCGATCGGCATCGGCGCCGCCGCGGACGCGGCCCAGGTGACCTGGTCGAGGCCGAGCACCAACTTGAGGAACCCGAGGATCGCCTCGTCGGCCTTGCGATAGGCCTCCTCGATCTCCGGGGTCATGGCGCCGCCGGTCTCCTGTGCCTGCACCCAGGCCAGACCGGCGGCCATCGAGTCCTGGACCAGCCGGACGTTGTCGGGGTTGTCGTCGGCGGCCAGCTTGGCGGACAGGCCGGTCTTGATCTTCTCCCAGACCCGCGGGACCCCGAAGAACGCCGTCGGGTGCACCTCGCCCAGGGCGCCCAACAGCTCGGCGGGGTCGCCGATGGCGTGGATGTGGCTGCCCTGGAGCTGCGGGATGTAGATCCCGAGCGTGCGCTCGGCGATGTGGGCGAACGGCAGGTAGCTGATCGCCCGCTGCGGCCCCTCTAGCCCGGCGGCGGCGATCGTGCTCACGCCTTCGTAGAGCACGTTGTGGTGGGTGAGCACCACGCCCTTGGGGTTTCCGGTGGTCCCGGAGGTGTAGAGGATCGTCGCCGGTGACTCGGGCGTCAGGGCGTCCGGCCGGGCC
>DASSJR010000305.1:0-9567 GCA_035691135.1 Nocardioides sp.
ATCTTCCGGACCCGTCGCTCGGCCTCGGTCGACGACGCGAGCCTGCTGAAGTACTGAGGTGACTGTCTCGATGCACGAGATCCCCGTCGTGGATCCCGCGACCGCCGACGGCGTCTTCTCCCTGCTGTGGCTGGTGATCGCACTGCCGCTGCTCGGCGCCGTCGTCCTGCTCGTCGGCGGGGCGGCCGTCCCGAAGGCCGTCGACCGGTGGGGGCACCTCCTCGGCTGCCTCCTGCCGATCGGGTCGTTCCTGATCAGCCTGGCCATGTTCGTCACGCTGCTCGGCCGACCCGACGATGACCGGCAGGTCACCCAGAACCTGTTCACGTGGTTCCAGACCAGCAGCTTCACCGTCGACTTCACCCTCATCTACGACCCGCTCACCGCGCTGTTCCTGCTGCTGATCACCGGCGTCGGGTCGCTGATCCACGTCTACTCCATCGGCTACATGGCCACGGACGAACGTCGGCGCCGATTCTTCGGCTACCTCAACCTGTTCGTGGCCGCCATGCTGATGCTGGTCATGTCGGCCAACTACCTCGGCCTTTTCCTGGGCTGGGAGGGCGTGGGCCTTGCGTCGTACCTGCTGATCGGCTTCTGGCAGTACAAACACTCCGCCGCCGCGGCCGCCAAGAAGGCGTTCGTCATCAACCGGGTCGGCGACATCGGCTTGTCGCTGGGCGTCGCGCTGATGTTCGTCACCTGGGGCACCACCAACTTCACCACCATCAGCGCCGAGGCCGGGCAGGCCTCCGACGCCGTGCTCACCGCGCTCGGATTCCTGCTGCTGCTGGCGGCCTGCGGCAAGTCAGCGCAGGTGCCGCTGCAATCCTGGCTCCTCGACGCGATGGAGGGCCCGACCCCGGTCTCGGCCCTGATCCACGCCGCGACCATGGTGACCGCCGGGGTCTACCTGATCGTCCGGTCCAACTTCATCTTCGACCTGACGCGGACCGCGCAGACCGCGGTGGTGGTCGTGGCCGTGGTCACCCTGCTCTGGGGAGCGATCATCGGCTGCGCCAAGGACGACATCAAGAAGGTGCTGGCCGGGTCGACCATGAGCCAGATCGGCTACATGATGCTCGGCGCCGGGCTCGGTCCCGCCGGCTACGCCTTCGCGATCTTCCACCTGCTGAACCACGGCTTCTTCAAGGCCGACATGTTCCTCGGCGCCGGTTCGGTCATGCACGCGATGGACGACGACGTCGACATGCGCCACTACGGCGCACTTCGCAAGATGCTGCCGGTCACGTTCCTGACCTTCACCATGGGCTATCTCGCGATCATCGGCGTCCCTCCCTTCTCGGGCTTCTGGTCCAAGGACGCGATCATCGAGACCGCACTCACCCAGAGCTGGGTGGCCGGCGTCTTCGCCATCCTCGGAGCAGGGATCACCGGCTTCTACATGACCCGCCTGATGCTGATGACGTTCTTCACCAAGAAGCGGTGGGTCGACGGCGTCCACCCCCACGAGTCGCCCAAGGTGATGACCTTTCCGCTGATCGTGCTGGCTGCCCTCTCCGCGCTGGGTGGCCTGATGCTCCTCGGCGACTGGATCGTGAACTTCCTGGCCCCGGTCGTGGGGGAGCCCGTGCACGAAGAGGCGCTGCTGCCCGCATGGGCCGTCTCGCTGATCGTGCTGGCCGTGGTGGCTGCGGGCGTCTCGATCGCCTGGCTGCTCGTCGGCAAGCGCGACGTTCCTGTCGTGGCGCCGCGCAAGGTGTCGTTCGCGACCCGGGCCGCCCGTGAGGAGCTCTACGGCAACGCCATCAACGACACACTCGTGGTCGACCCGGGCCGCCGCGTGGTCGGCGGCCTGGTCACCATGGACCGGGTCCTGGTCGACGGCGCGGTCGAAGGTGGCTCGGCCGCAGTGGGCGGATTCTCCGGCGTCTTCCGCAGGGTCCAGAACGGCTTCGTGCGCTCCTACGCCCTGTCCGTCCTCGGCGGTGTGCTGCTCATCGTCCTTGCCCTCCTGGCGGTGAACCTGGCATGAGCATTCCCTGGCTCACCATCCTGATCGCGCTGCCGCTGGTCGGCGCGCTGGTGATCGCGTTCCTGCCGCGCGGCACCGCCCTGCCTCGCCTGGTAGCGCTCGCGATCTCCGGCCTCACCCTCGTCGGCGCCGCCATCGTGACCGCCGGGTACGACGCCGGCGGCGGCTTCCAGTACGTCGAGGAGCACGAGTGGATCAGCGTCTTCGGCGCCCACTACGCCCTCGGGGTCGACGGCCTCGGCCTGCTGATGATCCTGCTGACCGTGGTGCTGGTGCCGGTCGTGCTGATCGCGTCCTCGCGTCAGGTCGACGAGGTCGGCCCCTTCGACCCGCGCGGTGCCGCGGTGTTCTCGGCGTGGGTGCTGGCTCTCGAGGCGTTGTCGATCGCTGTGTTCGCCGCGACCGACGTCTTCCTCTTCTACGTGGTGTTCGAGGCGACCCTGATCCCGGCGTACTTCCTGATCGGCGGCTTTGGCCGCCTGGGCCGCAGCCGCGCCGCGGTCAAGTTCCTGATCTACCAGCTGGCCGGCGGTCTGGTGATGCTTGCCTCGGTGATCGGCCTCTACGTCGTCTCGGCGCGGGCCGGCGACCCGTCGTACCTCCTGTCCGACCTGGCCTCGATCGACATCAGTGAGACCACCCAGCGCTGGCTGTTCGCCGGGTTCTTCATCGCCTTCGCGATCAAGGCCCCACTGTTCCCGGTGCACACCTGGCTGGCGGACACGACCGAGAAGGCCACCACCGGGACCAGCGTGCTGCTGATCTGCGTGCTCGACAAGATCGGGACGTTCGGCATGCTGCGGTTCTGCCTCGGACTGTTCCCGGAGGCGTCGGAGTGGGCGACTCCGGTGGTCGTTGTCCTCGCCCTGATCTCCATCGTCTACGGCGCCCTGATCGCCATCGGACAGGACGACATCCTGCGCCTGATCGGCCTCACCTCCTTGAGCCACTTCGGCCTCATCGTGCTCGGCATCTTCGTGTTCAGCAGCAACGGCAGCAGCGGCGCGATCCTCTACATGGTCAACCACGGCCTGGCGACCGCGCTGCTCTTCCTGGTCGCCGGCTTCCTGATCCGGCGCACCGGCACGCCCCTGATGAGCCGCATGCACGGCGGTGTCGAGAAGGTGGCGCCGGTCCTGGCCGGGTCGTTCCTGATCGCCGGGCTCGCGACGTGTGGGCTGCCCGGCCTCTCGCCGTTCGTATCGGAGATCCTGGTCCTGATCTCGGCGTTCGACTACGCCTGGTGGGCCGGCGCGATCGCGGTCACCGCGATCGTCCTCGCTGCGATCTACGCCCTGTGGATGTACCAGCGCACGATGACCGGGCCGCCCGGTCCGGCGATCGTGGGCTACACCGACCTCGACCGGCGCGAGGTCAGTGCCGTCGTACCGCTGGTGCTGGCACTCGTGCTGTTCGGCTTCTTCCCGATGCCGATGCTCGACGTGATCAACCCGACCGTCGACACCACCCTCGAGCAGGCCGGCGTGAGCGACGATGGACCGGTCGTGACGCCTGCGGGCGACGCGGCGGCCGAGGAGGGCGACCAGTGATGGAGTTGGTTACGCCGCTGGCCTCGGAGTTCGCCAAGCCGACCATCGAGTACGCCCAGCTGTGGCCGATGCTGCTCGTGTTCGGCGTCGCCTGTGCGGGCGTACTCGTGGAGGCGTTCGTGCCTCGCACCGTTCGCTACCCGGTCCAGAGCCTGCTCGCCCTGGTTGGTCTGGTGGTCGCCCTGGTCGGCACCTGCTTCGTGGCCGTGGATCTCCCGTCGCTGGGTGACGGCGTGGCCCGGGGCATGCTCGCCGCTGAGGGCACGATCGCGGTCGACGGCCCGAGCGTCTTCCTGTGGGGCCTGGTCCTCGTCTTCGCGATTGCCGGCGTCCTGCTGTTCGCCGAGCGGCGGCTGGAGGGTGGGGTCACGGCGTTCGCCGGGCAGGCGGCAGCGCTCCCGGGCACCGAGGCCGAGCGCCGCGCCTCCACCGCGGGGATGGAGCACACCGAGGTCTACCCGCTGATGCTGTTCGCGGTCGGCGGGATGATGCTCTTCCCGGCCGCCAACGACCTGTTGACCATGTTCGTGGCGCTCGAGGTCCTCTCGTTGCCGCTCTACCTGCTGTGCGGTCTCGCCCGGCGCCGGCGGCTGCTCAGCCAGGAGGCAGCGCTCAAGTACTTCCTGCTCGGCGCGTTCTCGTCCGGCTTCTTCATCTACGGCATCGCGCTGGTCTACGGCTTCGCGGGCTCGATGGAGTTCGGGGCGATCAACGAGGCGGTGCGCAACGACGTCGGCAACGGAACGCTGCTGCTGATCGGCATGGGGATGCTGTCGGTCGGCCTGTTCTTCAAGGTCGGGGCCGCGCCGTTCCAGGCCTGGACTCCCGACGTCTACCAGGGCGCGCCGACCTCGGTGACGGCGTTCATGGCGGCCGCCACCAAGGTGGCCGCGTTCGGCGCCATCCTGCGGCTGTTCTACGTCGCCTTCGGCGCTGACCGTTGGAGCTGGCAGCCGATGATGTGGATCGTCGCCATCCTGACCATGGTCGTCGGGTCGGTCCTCGCCATCTCGCAGACCGACATCAAGCGGCTGCTGGCCTACTCCTCGGTGGCCCACACCGGGTTCCTGCTGACCGGTGTACTGGGCGTGCAGGCGACCACGGACCTGTCGGTCGGCCAGCTCACCTCCCTCCAGGCCGTGCTCTTCTACCTGGTCACCTACGGCTTCGCCACGCTCGGTGCGTTCGCCGTGGTCACGCTCGTCCGTGACTCCGGCGGTGAGCAGACCCACCTCTCCCGCTGGGCCGGACTGGGCAAGGAGGCGCCGCTGGTGGCCGGCGTGTTCGCCTTCTTCCTGCTGGCCATGGCCGGGATCCCGTTGACCTCCGGCTTCGTGGGGAAGTGGGCCGTGTTCGAGGTTGCGTTGTCCGCCGGTGCCTGGCCGGTGGTGATCGCCGCCGTGCTGATGAGCATCGTGGCCGCGTTCTTCTACGTCCGCGTGATCGTGCTGATGTATTTCTCCGAGCCGACCGGGGAGGCACCCAGCGTCACCCGACCCTCGGTGCTCACGGCCACCGCCATCGCGGTCGGTGCTGCGGCGACCCTTTTGATCGGCATCGTGCCGGGGCCGGTCCTCGACCTCGCCGGCAGTGCGGGACAATTCCTCAGGTGAGCAGCACCAACGCGCTGGCTCTGCCGGTCAGCGACAGCGCCCTCGCCGGCCGTCTCCAGGAGCGGATGACCGTCGTCGAGAAGGCGTTGACCGGGCATGTCCGCAGCCGGGCCGGGTTCGTCACCGAGGCGGCGAGCCACCTGATGGAGGCGGGTGGGAAGCGGTTTCGTCCGCTCCTGGTGCTCCTGGCGGCCGAAGCCGGCGACGATCCCGACTCCTACGACGTCATCACCGCCGCCTGCGTCGTCGAGCTGACCCATCTCGCCTCGCTCTACCACGACGACGTGATGGACGAGGCTGCGCTGAGACGGGGTGCCGAGTCGGCCAACGCCCGGTGGGACAACCACGTCGCGATCCTCACCGGCGACTTCCTGTTCTCGAAGTCCTCCGAGCTGACCGCAGAGCTCGGCCCCGACGCGGTCCGCATCCAGGCCCAGACGTTCACCCAGCTGGTCGAGGGCCAGATCATGGAGACGGTCCCACCCCGCCCCGGTGAGGACCCGCTGGCCCACTACCTCGATGTCGTCGCCGGCAAGACCGGGTCACTGATCGCGACCGCGGCGCGGTACGGCGCCCGCTTCGGCGGGGCTTCGCGCGAGGTCGAGGAGGCGCTGACGGCGTACGGCGAGATCGTGGGCTCGGCCTTCCAGCTCTCCGACGACATCCTCGACATCGCCTCTGACACCGTCGAGTCCGGCAAGACCCCAGGCACCGACCTGCGCGAAGGGGTGCCGACCCTGCCGGTGCTGCTGGCCCAGCAGTCCACCGACCCCGCTGACGCCCGGCTGCTCGAGCTGCTGGCCGGCGACCTTGCCGACGACGAGCGACACGGCGAGGCGCTCGACCTGCTCCGCAAGCACCCGGCCATCGACGAGGCCCGGGCCTACGTCGTCGCCCGTGCCCAGGAGGCCAAGGACCTGCTGGCCGTGCTCTCGCCGGGTCCGGTCCGCGAGGCCCTCGAGGCGTTCGCCGACATCGTCGCCACCCGCTCTGCGTAGCGACCGGCGTGTCGAGACCCGGTGACCTCTGGTTGCTGCCTTGTGCCGACATCCGGCCGAGTGGCCGTCTATCCTCGCCCGGGTGACAGTCATGTGGGACGACGACATCGACGACATCATCACTGGCGACGCGGCGGTCGGGTTTGCCTCGGTCACGCCCGCCGGAGGCGTGGTGATCATGCCCATGGCCCCTCTGGGGTTGCGTGACCGCGAGGCCGGCACGGTCACGATCACCACCTCGCTGGGGCTCCCCAAGAAGCTGGTCCGGCTTCGCAAGAACCCGTCGGTCGCGTTGGCCTACCACGCGCGCGAACACGGCTTCAGCAGCTCGCCGCTGTACGTCGTCCTCCAGGGCACCGCGGCGGTCGACCCCACACCGGACCGGGAATGGCTGGAATCGATCACTCCGGAGTGGGAGCGGTTCCTCGGGCCCCGCAAGACCGGTGTGCTCGGTCGCATGATGGACATCTACTACTGGGAGCGTGTCGCCATCCGCATCCAGGTGCGTCGCGTCCTGGTCCACGAGGGAACGCCCGCGCCGCCGCGGGTGATGGGGGAGGACCTCCCGTCGGGCGATCCGTCGCCGCAGGCCCCGCCGAGCGGCGGCACCGGGCCTCGTGTCGACCCGAAGAAGGTCGCCGCCCACCTCGACCGTCTTCCCCACTCGCTGCTCGGCTGGCTCGGGGAGGACGGCCTGCCCATGGTGGCCCGTGTCCGCGGTGTGGGTGGTGACGAGTCCGGGGTGCGCCTGAGCACGACCGACGGCGTACTGCCTGCCGGGGGGCGCCGCGCCGGTCTCACGTCACACTCCTTCCAGCGTCACATGGTCGGACAGGAACAGCGAGTCCACACCGGCTGGCTCGAGGTCGACGGCGACCAGGCGGTCTATGCGCCGCACACGAAGGCTGGCCACGCCCTGCCGGGCTCCTCCACCCTGTTCGCGGTCGGCGCCGGGGTCGGCATGCGACCCGGGTACAAGAAGGCTCGCCAGCTCGGACTCGTCACCTGAATGTTGAGTGGGGGATTCCCGCTCATCGAGTAGGGGATTCGTGCGAAGCGGAGCGCAGGAATCCCCCACTCAACGAACGGGAACCCCCCATTCAACGAATCAGGGTCAGACCACGGTCCAGGTGTCGCCACCACCGATGAGGGCGGCCAGGCGGTCGGCGGACTCGTCGGGGTTGTCGCCCCGGGCGGTGACCAGCTGCTCGCGGGCCAGGTCGTCGTAGGTCGGGCGGTCGACCTGGCGGAAGATCCCGATCGGGGCCTGGTGGAGGTAGCCGGCATCGGTGAGCCGGGAGATCGCGAACGCGGTGGTCGGGTCGGGGCTGTGGGAGTCGTGCACGAGCAGCGAACCCTCGCCGACCTCGGATACCTCCGCGACCTTCACTCCGCCGGTGGCGCCATCGCGGATCAGCCCCTTGGTGCCGCCGACGCCGAACCGGATCGGCTCGCCGTGGACGAGCGGGATGATCGCGTCCTCCTTCGTGTCGCGATCCTTGATCGCGTCGAACGCGCCGTCGTTGAAGATCGGGCAGTTCTGGTAGATCTCCACGAACGCCGTACCGCGGTGCGCCGCCGCCGCCGACAGCACCGACGTGAGGTGCCTGCGGTCGGAGTCGATCGTCCGGGCGACGAAGGAGCCCTCGGCGCCGAGGGCCAGCGAGACCGGGTTGAAGGGGTGGTCGACCGACCCCATCGGGGTCGACTTGGTGACCTTGCCGGGCTCGGACGTGGGGGAGTACTGGCCCTTGGTGAGTCCGTAGATCCGGTTGTTGAAGAGGAGGATCGTCATGTTCACGTTGCGGCGCAGGGCGTGGATCAGGTGGTTGCCGCCGATGGAGAGTGCGTCGCCGTCACCGGTGACCACCCACACCGACAGGTCGGCCCGCGAGGTGGCGATGCCGGTCGCGATCGAGGGTGCCCGGCCGTGGATCGAGTGCATCCCGTAGGTGTCGAGGTAGTAGGGGAACCGCGACGAGCAGCCGATGCCGGAGACGAAGACGATGTTCTCGCGGCGGAGGCCGAGCTCGGGCAGGAAGCCCTGTACGGCCTTCAGCACGGCGTAGTCGCCGCAGCCAGGGCACCAGCGGACCTCCTGGCTGCTGGTGAAGTCCTTGCCGGTCTGCGGCTCGTCGGTGGTCGGCACCGACTCGACGCCGCTGCGGTGGGACGGGAACGGAAGCCCGGTGGCGCTCATTCGCGGTCCCCGTTCGAAGCGGAACGAAGTGAGCATTCGAATGGGGTGATCACTTGTGTGCCTCCTGCTCGGTCAGGTCGACGTCGAGGCCTTCGGCCTGCGAGACGAGCTCACCGATCGCCTCGGCGAGCTCGGCGGCCTTCAGCGGCAGACCTCGCACGTGGTTGTAGCCGATCACGTCGACGAGGTACTTCGCCCGCAGCAGCATGCTGAGCTGGCCGAGGTTCATCTCGGGGACCAGCACCTTGTCGTAGCGGGCCAGGACCTCGCCGAGGTCCTTGGGAAAGGGGTTGAGGTGGCGCAGATGGGCCTGCGCCACGTGGTAGCCGGCCTTGCGCACCCGGCGGCAACCGGCGCCGATCGGTCCGTACGTCGACCCCCAGCCGAGCACGAGCACCTTGGCCTCACCGGTGGGGTCGTCGACCTCCATCGGCGGCAGGAAGTCGGCGATCCGGTCGACCTTGGCCTGGCGGGTGCGCACCATGAAGTCGTGGTTGGCCGGGTCGTAGGAGATGTTGCCGTGGCCGTCGCCCTTCTCCAGCCCGCCGATGCGGTGCTCGAGCCCGGGCGTGCCGGGGATCGCCCACGGCCGGGCCAGGGTCGCCTCGTCGCGGACGTAGGGCCAGAAGTCCTTGTCGTCTCCCTCGCCGTGATTGGGCGTGGTGGCGAAGTCGGGGTCGATCGGCGTGAGGTCGGCGACCTCGGGGACCCGCCACGGCTCCGATCCGTTGGCGAGCATGCCGTCGGAGAGCAGCATCACCGGCGTCCGGTGGGTGATCGCGATCCGGATGGCCTCGAGGGTGGCATCGAAGCAGTCGCCGGGGGAGCGCGGCGCGATGATCGGCACGGGCGACTCACCGTTGCGGCCGAACATCGCCTGCAGCAGGTCGGCCTGCTCGGTCTTGGTCGGGAGACCGGTGGACGGCCCGCCCCGCTGGACGTCGATCACCAGCAGCGGCAGCTCGGTCATCACCGCAAGCCCGATGGTCTCCGACTTGAGCGCGATGCCGGGGCCCGAGGTCGTGGTGACCCCGAGGCTGCCGGCGAACGAGGCGCCCAGCGCGGCGCCGATGCCGGCGATCTCGTCCTCGGCCTGGAACGTCGTCACGCCGAACGACTTGTGCTTGGACAGCTCGTGGAGGATGTCGGAGGCCGGGGTGATCGGGTAGGAGCCCAGGAAGACCGGCAGCCCGGACTGCACGCCGCCGGC
>DASSJR010000306.1:0-13094 GCA_035691135.1 Nocardioides sp.
GTGAAGTTCCCGCTCAACGAGCCCGCAGTGGCGAAGAGGAAGTCGCAGATCGACGAGTACCTCGAGTTCTACGACGGCGCCGGCTGCCAGCACATCGCGCTGGCCACCGGAGACATCCTGCGCTCGGTCGACATCCTGCGCGACAACGGCATCGAGTTCCTCGAGACTCCCGACTCCTACTACGACGACCCCGAGCTGCGGGCCAGGATCGGTGAGGTGCGGGTGCCGATCGAGGAGCTGAAGAAGCGCAAGATCCTGGTGGATCGCGACGAGGACGGCTACCTGCTCCAGATCTTCACCAAGCCGATGGGTGACCGGCCCACGGTGTTCTACGAATTCATCGAGCGGCACGGCTCGCTGGGCTTCGGCAAGGGGAACTTCAAGGCGCTCTTCGAGGCGATCGAGCGCGAGCAGGAGGCCCGCGGCAATCTCTGAGGCGCTGCCTCAGGCCGTCGCCAGCAGGCCCACGCCCAGGCCGGCCATGACCAGGGCGATCACGGAGTCCAGCGCACGCCAGGCGACCGGGCGGGCGAAGAAGCCGCGGAGCGCGCGCGCACCCAGACCGAGGCCGACGAACCAGATCGTGCTGGCCGTCAGGGTCCCGGCGAAGAACCACCAGCGCGCGTCGCCGAAGGCGTTGGCGACGGTCCCGAGCATCAGCATGGTGTCGAGGTAGAAGTGCGGGTTGAGCCAGGCCATCGCAAGCGCCATCAGCACCGCCGCACGCAGTGACATGGGGGTGTGCTCGCCCGCCTCCAGCGACGCGGGCCGCCAGGCCCGGAAGGCCGCATGCGCGCCGAAGGCCAGCAGGTAGATCCCGCCGCCGATCGTGGCGACCGGTACCACCGCCGGCCAGCGGGAGAGCACCACGCCCAGTCCCGCGACGCCGGCGGCGATGCCGACGACGTCGCAGAGCAGGCAGGTGAGGATCACGGCGCCGATGTGCTCGCCGCGGATGCCCTGACGCAGCACGAAGGCGTTCTGCGCCCCGATGGCGACGATGAGCGCGAACCCGGTGAGCAGGCCGGTGAGAACGACGTTGAACATGCCAACCACGTTAGGCGGGGCACGACCAACACTCCAGCGAATGATTCTTACGAAGCATTAGACTCGCTTATGTGAAGGACAACCGTGCCGCGGTCCCGGACGCCGCGCTCGACCCAGTGGCCCTGCGCACCCTCGCCGCGGCCGTGCGCGCGGGCACCTTCGATGCCGCGGCGCGCGAGCTCCACGTCACTCCCTCCGCGGTCAGCCAGCGGGTCAAGGCGCTCGAGCGGCGGGTCGGCCGGGTGCTGCTGCACCGGACCAAGCCGATCGAGCCGACACCGGCCGGTCACGTCCTGGTCCGGCTCGCCGCCCAGGTCGACCTGCTCGAGCGTGAGGCGGTGGCAGAGCTGGTCGGCGGGGAAGTCGGCGAGGCCGGTTCCGGGGACGACGCCCCGTGGGCCGAGATCCCGCTCGCCGTCAACGCCGACACGATGGCGACCTGGATGCTCGATGCGATGGTGGCCGTCCAGGAGCGGCACCGGGTCACTTTCGAGCTCTTCCGGATCGACGAGACCCTCTCCGGGCAACGGCTGCGGCACGGCGACGTGATGGCTGCGGTCACGTCGGTGCCCCAGCCGGTGCCCGGCTGCCGGGTGGTGCGGCTCGGCACGATGCGGTACCTCGGGCTGGCGACCCCGGCGTACGTCGAGCGCTACCTGCCCGACGGACCGACCGCCGCTGCGCTGGCTCGCGCGCCCCTGATCGACTTCGACCGGGCCGACGTGATCCAGCGTGGCTTCCTGCGCAAGCTCGCCCGGCGTCACCTCACGCCACCGGCGACCTACGTACCTGCGGTGCGCGACTACGACGAGGCGGTCCGCCGTGGCATGGGCTGGGGCATGCTGGTCGATGCCCAGGCCCGCGACGACGTGGCTGCCGGGAAGCTGGTCGAGATCGCGCCGGGCCGCCACGTCGACGTACCGCTCTTCTGGCAACACTGGAAGCTGGGGTCGGCCCTGATGGACGACCTCACCTCGGCTGTCGTGGCGTCCGCCGCGGAATGGCTGGCGCCCGTGTAGCGCTTCCGAATGTCCGATCGAACAGATTTCGGGGAATTTCCCCTCGGCGGCGCCCCCTGGCTGCCACACTCTCGCGCCATGAGTAAAAAGCCGGGTTGGTACCCAGACCCGTGGCCGGGCCATCCGGGGCAGCCACAGCTGCTCCGGTACTGGGACGGTCGCCACTGGACCGAGCACGCGCGAAGCAAGGAGCAGGCCATTGAGCCGGCGTACGCCGGTGCCGGGCCCGCGGGGACGGGCTATGCCCCAGACGTGTACTCGGGCGCGACGACGTACCCGACGACCCCCGATAGCCAGTTCCTGGCCGGGTGGTGGGCGCGCGTCGGCGCCTACCTGATCGACACGATCATCGTGGGCATCATCGGGGGAATCCTCGCCTCACCCTGGATCGGCGACGTGATCGATGCCTACCGTGGCTTCTTCGACCAGGTGCTCCGTGACGCCGAAGCCGGGCGGCAGACCACCGACACGACTGTCGTCGAGCAGCAGGTGGCTGGTCCGATGCTGACCATCGCCCTGATCTTCCTGGCCGTCGGGTTCCTCTACAACGTGGGGTTCCTGATAGCGGTGCAGGCGACTCCCGGCAAGCTCGCTCTCGGCCTGAGGGTGCGCCTGCGGGCACGCCCGGAGCTGCCGGTCGGGACGATCCTGCTGCGGTGGGCCAGCCAGTCCGGGGTCTCGATCCTGAATGTGGTCCCGGCCTTCGGTGCGTTGATCGGCATCTACGGACTCCTGGACTCGCTCTGGCCGCTGTGGGACGGCAAGAAGCAGGCCATTCACGACAAGATCGCTCGCACCAACGTGGTGCGCGTGCGCTGAGCCGGCTCAGAACGGCGGTGGTCCGGTCCCCGCGATTCGCAGGCGGCCCCACGGGTCGACGTCGGAGAGCCTGCCTTCGGCCTCGCCGCGGCCCGTGCGGATCGTCACCCGGCCGCCCGGCGTGAGGCCGTCATGGCCACCGACCCGGCCGTACCAGTGGAAGCGACCGTCGATCGGCTGGAAGCCGCCCCGCAGGTCGACCTCGACCTCGACTGTGGCCTCCCCGACCCGGATCTCGGCGGGTCCGGCGTAGAGCTCGCCGGGCTCGTGGTTCACGACGGTTTCCGTCCCCGGATCGGGGTGGGTGACGCGGCACCCTCGGTGCTCGGGTGGTCGAGGGAGGAGAGAGGTACGCCGAGCTCGGTGGCGGCCCCCTCGAGGGCGTGCCAGACGAACGCAGTCAGGTAGCCACCGACCGCTGCCTTGCTCATGGTCTGGCGTTCGAGCCACCACTCTCCGGTCGCGAGCCCGAGTCCGAGCAGGCCCTCGGCCCAGGGCTCCGCGCCGGCGGCGTCGACGTTGAGCTCGCGGAGCGTATCGCCGAGGAATCGGCTGAATGCCGCGGAGATCGCGGCCTTGCCGTCGGCCAGCGGGTCGGAGCCCCGGTGCCGCACCAGGAGCAGGAAGACCTGAGGGTGCTGCTCGAGGGTCGTGAGGTAGGCGTCGACAGCTCGCGCGACTCGCTGCTGGACCGGCGCGTCGCCCCGGAGGGCGGGCAGCATCCCGGCCAGGACCTCGTCGGCGCCCCACCGCCCGACCGCGGCGTGCAGCTGGTCCTTGTCGGTGAAGTAGCGGTAGAGGACGGGCTTGCTCACCCCGGCCTCGGCCGCGATGTCGGCGATCGTCACGTCCGGACCGTGCTGGTCGATGGCGCGGACGGCGGCCTGCACCAGCTCGGCGCGGCGCTGGTCGCGATGCGCGTCCCAGCGCGTCGTACGTCCGTCGCCCTTGACCTTCGAAGGCATGTGATCACTGTAGCAAATAGATGTTACTTCGGGTTACGCATAATCTGTCTCAGGCCCGACCGACGAGAGGAAGCGCATGACGCTGACCGATCCGGTCTCCGACCGGCTGTTGAAGTCCAGTGCTCGTCACTCCTACGACCCGGTCGTCGACATCGACTGGGAGGCACCCCTGGTCGACGGGCTGTGGTTCATGCAGCCCGAGCGGATGTCGCTGTACGGCACCCCGATGTGGGACGGGTTGACCGAGGAGCAGCGGATCGAGCTGTCGAAGCACGAGGTGGCGAGCATCTCCAGCGTCGGGCTGTGGTTCGAGCTGATCCTGATGCAGTTGATGGTCCGCGACCTCTACGACGAGGACCCTCGCTCGCAGCGGATGCACTATGCCCTGACCGAGGTCGCCGACGAGTGCCGGCACTCGCTGATGTTCGGCAAGGCGATCGACCGATGTGGTGCGCCGGCCTACGGCCCCGCCCCGCGCCTCCACCGGCTCGGCCGGCTCATGAAGACAGTCGGGTTCGGAGTGTCGGCCTACGCCTCCATCCTCGTCGCGGAGGAGGTCCTCGACCGCTGGCAGCGCGAGGTGATCGGCGACGAGCGGGTCCAGCCACTGGTGCGGATGGTGAGCCGGATCCATGTCCTCGAAGAGGCCCGGCACATGACCTTCGCCCGGGACCAGGTCGAGCAGATGCTGCCCGGGCTCAACCGGGCGACGCTCGTCTGGCACCAGGCGATGCTCGGCCAGACGGCGTTCTTCGTGGCGCGGGGGCTGGTGAACCCGGCGATCTACGAGACCGTCGGCCTCGACCCGGTGGCCGCGCGCAAGGCGGCCCTGTCGAGCCCGCACTACCAGGACACGATGGCGTGGATGGGGGAGCGGGTCACCGGCTACCTCGACGGGCTCGGCCTGATCCCGCGTCACCAGCGCCGGCTCTGGCGCCGCTCGTTGCTGATGCGCTGACCCCCTAGCGGACCTTCGAGAGGAACGGCCCGACCGGGCAAGGCCGACTGCAGCGATACCGAACGCCTCGGCCTCGCTCTGACGGACCAGCCGAGTTACCAACTCGGCGCTCGGGCCGGAGGATCACGTACCGTTGACGTTCGCTTCGATTGCGCTATCAGTTTCGTGCCTGAGTTCTCCGTTGGTGCCGTTCTTGGTGTAGCCCCGATAAACGTAGTAGGCGTTCTCTGGAAAATCGCGGTCGCAGTGGGCCCAATTACCCGCGCCGAGAGAATTGACACAGTAGTACGAATAATTTCCTCCCGGGCCTTGAATATAGCCGACGGCGGACGCGCCGTCGGGTTCCCGGTCGAGCACCCAGACCTGATCACCGTTCGTCTTGAAGCAGACTTTCACGTAGGTGTTGACGGCTGGCTCAGTCGCGTGACACCCGTGCGGGTCGGTCGAAGCGGCGGCCCCGGAAGCGGTCGTGTACACAAGTGCTATCGCTAATGCGGCGCTGGCCGCGAAAAACTGAGGAATCCTGATCGAAAATGCAGCCCCGCCGTCGTAGTTCCAATTCTTGGAATGCTTGCTCTGGATATCATGTTCCCCGGACGAGTCACCCTTTTCGGGAATTGATTTCACCGAGAGCGATTTCGGCGCTACTGGTCGAAAGGGGCGTTCGTTGGTGGCCGGCAGGTAGGTGGGGAAGGATGGGCCCATGCCGACGTACGTCGCCTTCCTGCGTGCCATCAACCTCGGGCCGACGCGCAAGTTCCCGAAGGACGCCATCAAGGCGGCCGCCGAGAAGGCCGGGTTCACCGACGTCGAGACCTACATCAACACCGGCAACCTCCGGGTGACCACGCGGATGCGCTCGCGGGTCAAGGTCGAGGAGGCGCTGGAGAAGGCGTTTCTCGAGGACCGCGGGTTCGAGGTGCCCACCATCGCGTTCACGCCGGCCGAGGTCACCGCCATCGCCGAGGAGGCCACGGAGTTCGCGAAGGACCACGACGGGGTGCATTACGTGTCGTTGCTCAAGGACGAGCCGGCCAAGGAGCTGGTCGAGCAGATCGAGGCGCTTGGCCGGGGCGAGGAGTCCGCCCGGGTCGGCGGGCGCGCCGTGCACCTCCTGCTCGGGGCCAACTACCACGAGGCGAAGCTGAGCAACTCCAGCGTCGAGAAGCTCATGGGCGTCGCAACCAACCGCAACCTGAAGGTGATCCGCACCCTCGCCGAGAAGTGGGGGTAATGGCTACTCCCCGCGGAATATCGGCTTCCGCTTCTCGCCGAAGGCACGCATCCCTTCCGCGACGTCCTGGCTCCTGAGCAGGACGGTCTGGCCGGTCCTCTCGATCTCGAGGGCGTTCTCGAGCGCGTGCAGCGTCGCGGCGTTGACCGCCTTCTTGGCGGCGGCGTAAGCCAGGGGTGGCCCGGCGACCAGCCTGGACACGATCTTCTCGACGGTCGGCCTGAACTCGTCGTCGCTGGTGACGTGGGTGACCAGGCCGGCGTCGAACGCCTCCTGGGCGCTCAGCGGCTCGGCGAGCAGTGTCATCCGCATCGCCCGTGCGCGGCCGATGGACGCGGCCACGGTGGCGGTGGCCCCGCCGTCAGGCATCAGCCCGATCCTGGCGAACGCGAGCATGAACGAAGCCGACTCCGTGGCCACGACGATGTCCGCGGCCAGCGCTGCGGAGCAGCCGACTCCGGCTGCCACCCCGTTGACGGCGGCCACGACCGGCTTGTCGACAGCCACGATCGCCCGGATGATCCGGTTGGCGCGGTCGAGCGCCGTCACCTCGAAGCCCGCGTGGGCCTCCGCCCCGGAGATGTCGGCGCCGGTGCTGAATGCGGCGCCGGTGCCGGTCACCACGATGACGCGTACGTCGTCGCGGGCGGTCGCGCCCTCGATCGCGGCCGCGAGCTCATCGGCCATTTCGCCGGTGAGGGCGTTGAAGACCTCGGGACGGTTGAGCGTGAGCGTCAGGGCACCGTCGGAGACGACCACCTCGAGATCAGACAACGTTGGCCCCGGCCTTGCTCATCTCCTCGAGCGCTGCGCGGGAGGTGTCCTCGGCCACGCCGGCGCAGAGGTCCTGAAGCACCCGCACGTTGAAGCCGCCGGCGACCGCGTCGAGCGCCGTGGCCCGCACGCAGTAGTCAGTGGCGATTCCGCAGAGGTCGACGTCGGTCACGCCATGGACCTTGAGCCAGTCGGCCAGCCCCACGCCGCCCGGGGCCTTGCCTTCGAAGCCGGAGTAGGCGGGGGCGTACTCGCCCTTGAGGAAGATCGCCTCGAACGGCTGGGGGTCCAGGTTGGGGTGGAAGGCCTCGCCGTCAGTGCCGACCCTGCAGTGCACCGGCCAGGAGTCGCGGAAGTCGGGGTTCTTCGACCAGTGTTCGCCGGGATCGATGTGGTGGTCCTTGGTGGCCACGACGTGGGAGTAGTCGGTGGCCTCGGGGTCCTTCAGCACCCAGTGGTGCAGCACCTCTGCGATGTTGTGGGCAGTCTGAGCACCACCCGTCACCGCCAGCGACCCGCCCTCGCAGAAGTCGTTCTGGACATCCAGGACGATGAGTGCCCGCTTCATGGCCGAACCCTAGCGGGGCAACCAGGCGATGACGTCCTGGATCACCCGGTCCCAGAGGCCCCACTCGTGGTCACCGGGCGGGAAGTCGCCGGTCACGTCGAGCCCCGTGGCCTCCGCGCGGCGGAGGAACTCCTGGCTGTCCTCGAGGAGGCGGTCCTCCCCTCCGCAGCTGATGTGCAGGGGAGGTACGTCGTCCGGATGTGCACGGTCGAGCAGGGCGAACAGGTCGTGCTCCGGGTCGGGCGGACCTCCGAAGATGCGACCGTGCATCTCCTCGCGGCGCACCGGTTCCCCGGCCCGGCGCACGATGTCGAGCGCACCCGACAGGCTGGCTGCCGCGGCGTACCGTCCCGGCCGGGCGAGCGCAAGCCTCACCGCGCCGTACCCACCCATGGACAACCCCGCCACGTAGGTCCGCTCCGGTCGCGTGGAAACCCTGAAGAACGACGAGACGATCTCGGGCAGCTCGTCGGCGACGAACGTCCAGTAGGCATGCCCGTGCGCCTCGTCGGTGTAGAAGCTGCGGGCCGCGGCCGGCATCACGACGGCGAGGCCGGCTGCCGTCGCGTAGCGCTCGATCGAGGTGTAGCGCAGCCACGCAGTGTGGTCGTCGGACATGCCGTGCAGCAGGTAGAGCACGGGTGGGCCGTCACCGTCCACCCCGCCGGCGGACGTGACTCCGACCTGGGCCTGCGTGGCCTGGGGGAGCACGACCGTCATCGACTGTCCGAACTCCAGCGACTCGGAGAAGAAGTCGCAGGTGATCAGCGCCATCTCAGGAACCTCCTGCGTCGCCGAACTCGGTGGGGATCACCGGCTCACCCTTCGACATCTGCTCCGCCGCCGGAGGGAGCTCGGCGCGCGCCATCGCATGCCGGTCCCGGGCGGCGTCGAGCGGCTCGGCGCCGACGACCTTCCCGGCCCGGACCAGCTCGACCAGCAGCGGCCGGTCGTCGCCGTCGTTCTCCGGAGGCGTGCCGACACCCACGACCTCGGCCTGCGCGACGCCGCTCGGGTCGCGGCGGCGCAACGCCCACTTCCGGCCACCCATGGAGATCTTGTGGAGACTCTTCTTGGCGACCGAGACCAGTTGGCCCTCATCGTCCTCGCGGGCCACGAGCTTGTAGACGAATCCGCACGTGGGGTGGCCGCTGCCGGTGACCAGCTCCGTACCGACGCCGTAGCTGTCGACCGGGGCCGCCGCCAGCGCGGAGATCGCGAACTCATCGAGGTCACTCGTCACCACGATCCTGGTGTCGGTCGCACCGAGCCCGTCGAGCTGGGCCCGCACCTCGTGTGCGATCGCGCCGAGGTCTCCGGAGTCGAGCCGTACGGCGCCGAGACCTGGGCCCGCTACCTCGACGCCGAGGCGCACTGCCTCCGCGACGTCGTAGGTGTCGACCAGCAGCGTCGTGCCCGCACCCAGCGACTTCACCTGCGCCCGGAACGCGCCCTCTTCGCTGTCGTGCAGGAGCGTGAAGCTGTGGGCGCTCGTCCCCATCGACGGCACGCCGTGGAGATGACGGGCCGCCAGGTTGGAGGTCGCCCGGAACCCCGCGATGTAAGCCGCCCGGGCGCTGGCGATGGCCGCCATCTCGTGGGTACGCCGTGACCCCATCTCGATGCACGGTCGATCTCCGGCGGCCATGGTCATCCGGGAGGCAGCCGACGCCACCGCCGAGTCGTGGTTGTAGATCGACAGCAGCAGGGTCTCGAGCAGCACCGCCTCGGCGAAGCTCGACTCGACCACCGCAAGAGGTGAGTGGGGGAAGTACATCTCACCCTCGGCGTAGCCCCAGACGGACCCGGAGAAGCGGTAGTCACGCAGCCAGTCGATCGTCTCCTCGTTGACCAGGTCGCTCAGCATGGTCAGGGCCTCGTCGTCGAAGTGGAAGCGCTCGATGGCCTCCAGGGCACGCCCGACCCCGGCCACCACGCCGTACCTTCGACCCTCGGGCAGCCGGCGCGGGAAGAGCTCGAAGACCGAGTGCCGGTCAGCGGTCCCACTGGCCAGGGAGGCCTGCAGCATGGTCAGCTCGTAGTGGTCGGTGAGGAGTGCGGTCGACCCGCCGCCAACGCTGTTCACCGCTCCAGATTAGGGGTCTCGCGTGTGCCACGATGGATTCCGTGAGCGCACCCAGCCCGGTCGAGGTCGAACCGACCAGGACCCCTGACGAGGAGACCATCCTCGCCAAGCCCTGGGTGACGATCGTGTGGAACGACCCGGTCAACCTGATGTCGTACGTCGCCTTCGTCTTCCAGAAGTACTTCGGCTACGACAAGGCGAAGGCCGAGAAGCTGATGCTGCAGGTGCACCGCGAGGGCAAGTCGGCGGTCAGCTCGGGCAGCCGCGAGGAGATGGAGCGCGACGTCCAGGCGATGCACGAGTACGGCCTCTGGGCCACCATGGAAAAGCAATGAATGGTTTCACCCGCCATCGGCGGAGCGGCCGGGTCATCGCCACCTTCACCGGCTTCGAGGCCGATCTGCTGCGCTCGCTCGCCTCACAGCTCGTGGAGCTCCTGCGCAACGAGTCGGCCGTGCCTCGCGAAGGGGTGGACCCGCTCGAGGCGATGATGGACTTCTCCGGCCCGACCTCGGAGCCGGAAGACCCTGTGCTGGCCCGGCTCTTCCCGACCGCGTACCCAGGGGACGAGGAGGCGTCGGCGGAGTTCCGCCGGTTCACCGAGGGCACCCTGCGCGACGGCAAGGCGGCTGGCGCCTGCGCGATCATCGACGCTCTCGAGGAGGCCGGCCTCCCGCCGGAGCTCGACGAGGACGGCCTGATGATCGACGTGGAGCTCGACCCGCCCGCCGCGGAGATCTGGATGCGGTCCTTCACCGATCTTCGACTCGCCCTGGCCACCCGGCTCGAGGTCGAGGAGGGCGACGAGGAGTTCTGGTACTCGCTTCCCGACGACGACCCACGAGCCCAGGCACATGACATCTACGAATGGGTTGGCTACCTGCAGGAGACCCTCGTCCGGGCGATGTCGACCTAGCCCTCGGTCAGGGTTCCTCTCCTTGCTCCATCCGTGTGGCGACCCATGACCGCCTAGTGGCCCATCCCGACGGCGTGCTCGGCGGATGCTCGGCGCGCCGTCCCACGATTGAGTGCAAGGTGCCCGCCCAGGAACCCGGCACCTGCTACGACCAGGTTGCCCGCGAGGCCGAGTCTGGTTCCGGCGGGGTTCCGGCCACGTACGCGTGCGATGAAGGAGCCGACGAAGAGAAACGTGGCGATGTCGGTACCCAGGGCGTGCACCGCTCCGATCCGACGCTCGGTACCCGACATTCCCGCCCAGTCGCCGGTACCCGCGAGCGCGGTCGGTCCAGCCATTGCCACCCCGGCTCCGGCTAGGAGCGTTGCCGCGCCGCGCGCCTGAGTTCCCCCGGCCAGGTCGAGGACGGATGCACTCATCCAGCACCCGAGCGTCAGGTCCGTGAGCAGAGGATGCACCGAGTGACCCAGGGCGTCGGTGTGCAGTGGGCTGCGTCGTGCCCAGTCGATCACGGGACCGTAGAGGACTTCCTGTGCACGGGCTACCCGTTCGGAAAGTGGGCTCTCGCCCACGGCCCGGGCCACTCGCTGAGGAAGGGGGAGGTTGCGCACGCCCGGCAGCGTACGCCGCCACGTTCCGCCCCGGGCCTTCTTGAAACATCTCGGTGGCTGCGCATGGTGAGTGGTCGTGCCGATGAACGGGCGCTGGGGTGGGGAGACTGGGCGTCAGTCATCCTCGATGTAGCCCGTGGCGGGGTCCACCATGGCGAGGAACTCCCGGATCCTCTGCCGGTGCTCTTCCGGTGCCGGGTTCGGCGGCCCCCCGATGCCGAACCCGTATCCCTTGTTCGGGCCGGTCAGCCACGTGTAACCCGTGTCCGTGTAGCCAGTCGCAGGGTCTACCTCCATGCGAACGGCGAACTGTTCGCCGTCGACTTCAAGGGTGAATGTCGTGATGCGCTCCGGATCGGATTGACCTTCGGGCTCCCGGTACTGGCGGGGCAGTTGCGCAGAGCGCTCGCCATCACCGCCAGGTCTGTGCTCGCCGCCCATGGAGCCACGATGACCGCCCGGGTCGTTCGCGTCCATTGCGTTACCCCCAAACTCACTCATTTGCCGCTAGAGGGCAGCTGCCCTCGACCGACCATGCCGCGAGGTGCGGGCTTGTGGGTGATCGGGTTGCCCGGAAAACCCCGCGACCTGAGCACCCGGGGCGGGGGACGATGTCTGGGTGCCACTCACGATCTCCGTCCTCGCCGATCGGCCTGACCTCATCGGGGCGATGTGGGACATGCCCAACTCCTGGCCGGAGTTCATGCGCCACGATCCGATCGGCGGTCTGTTCTACGGCAACGTTGAGATACGGTTCCCTGAGTTCGTCCTCGTCGCCCGGGACGACGAGGACGAGGTTGTCGCGTGTGCGTACTCCATCCCGTTCGTGCTCGGCGGCGACCCCCTCCCCGACAACGGATGGGACTTCGTGATCCGCAACGGGCTGCTCACCAGCCTCCGGGGCCAGGAACCCGACGCCATCTCCGCGGTCGAGATCGCTGTTCGCCCCGACCGCCAGGGCGCCGGTCTCTCGCGGCTGATGCTCGACGCGATGCGCGACAACGCAGCGAAGCGAGGCTTCGCCGAGCTGGTCGCGCCGGTGCGTCCCAACGGGAAGGCCGACGTGCACGAGCCGATGGCGACGTACGCATTCCGGGTTCGCGAGGACGGCCTTCCGGTAGACCCCTGGCTCCGCGTGCACGTTCGGGCGGGCGGCCGGATCGAGAAGGTGGCCCCGCGCTCGATGGTGGTCCCCGGCACGCTCGAGGAGTGGCGCGAGTGGACCGGGCTGCCGTTCGACGAGACCGGCCCGATCGTCGTGCCCCAGGCACTCGCCCCGGTGCAGTGCGACGTCGAGCACGGCGTCGCGGTGTACGTCGAGTCGAACGTGTGGGTCGTGCACCGCACCGGGAAGTGAGCCACGCTCGGCAGCAGCCTTGTGTTGGAAAGTCAGGGGGCGGTGGAGATCCGACGAGTGCCGGGTCGCCCAGGGGGTGAGGAGTCCGAGGAGCAAACCCGACGTCCCGGGCCGGGACACGCGACCTAGGCTGGACGCCGTGCTGACCATCGATCAGGAGACCTACGACGCCATCGTGGCGCACGCCAAGCGGGACCATCCCGATGAGGCGTGCGGGGTGGTGGCGGGCCCGGCGGGCAGCGACCGTGCCGAGCGGATGGTCGAGATGGTCAACGCGGCCGGGAGCCCGACCTTCTACGAGTTCGACTCCCTCGAGCTGCTCGCGCTCTACAAGGACATGGACGCCCGGGACGAGGAGCCCGTGGTGATCTACCACTCCCACACCGCGACCGAGGCCTACCCGAGCCGCACCGACATCGGGCTGGCCAGCGAGCCGAACGCCCACTACGTGCTGGTCTCCACCCGGGAGCACGGGAATAACGACGGCCCGGTGGAGTTCAGGTCGTACAGGATCCAGGACGGCGAGGTGACCGAGGAAGAGGTCACCGTCGTTCCCGCCCAACAGCCCGCGAGGAGAACCTGATGGCCATCGAGGTCCGCATCCCGACCATCCTGCGCACCTACACCGGTGGGGAGAAGGCCGTGACCGCCGACGGGTCCAGCCTGAGCGCGCTGATCGACGACCTCGAGGCCAACCACCCCGGGATCAAGGAGCGCCTCATCGAGGACTCCGAGTCCGG
>DASSJR010000307.1:0-7174 GCA_035691135.1 Nocardioides sp.
GCGATGCCGAGGCCGGCGAGGAGGGGGTGACGGCCGGGGACGTGCTCGGCGTACAGCTCCTTGGCCAGGTCGTTGGTGCCCATCACCAGCACCGTGAGTCGGTCGGAGGCGGAGGCGATCTCCTCGGCGTGCAGCATCGCGTACGGCGTCTCGACCATCGCCCACAGCTTGGTGTGCTCGGGGGCGTCGTGGCCGGCCATCGCCTCGACCAGCTCGAGCACCGCATCCGCGGTGTTCACCTTCGGGACCACGATCGCGTCCGGACCGGCCGCGCAGGCCGCCTTCAGGTCCTCGGAGTGCCACTCGGTGTCGGCGCCGTTGACCCGGATCGTCACCTCCCGCTTGCCGTAGTCACCCGACGCTGCCGCCGCGCACGCCGCCTCGCGGGCGGCCGGCTTTGCGTCGGGGGCCACGGCATCCTCGAGGTCGAGGATCAGTGCGTCGCACGGGATCGACTTCGCCTTCTCCAGAGCGCGCTCGTTGGAGGAGGGCATGTAGAGCACGGAGCGCCGGGGCCGGAACTCGGTCACGTGTTCCCTCCCCGACTGAGGGGCTCGAGGACCTGCCGTTTGGTACCAAACGGCAGGTTCTGGCGCTCTGGGACTGCCGTTTGGTACCAAACGTCGCCTGTGGACAACCAGCCGGGGATCGTTGGGACGGTCACCGGTCGTCCTCGATGGAGTCGTACTGCTTCTTCAGCTCGGGATCGATCTCGGCCAGCTGCTCGGCCAACTCGACGAGCACCAGGCACTGCTTGAGGGAGGCGTCGTCCTCCATCTTGCCGTCGAGCATCACCGCTCCGGTGCCGTCACCCATGGCCGCGACCACCCGGCGCGCGTGCTTGATGTCCTCGACGCTGGGGCTGAACACCCGGTTGGCGATCTCGATCTGCTTGGGGTGCAGGCTCCACGCACCGACGCAGCCGAGCAGGAAGGCGTTGCGGAACTGGTCCTCGCAGGCCACCTCGTCGGAGATGTCGCCGAAGGGCCCGTAGTAGGGGTAGATCCCGTGCATCGCGCAGGCGTCGACCATGCGGGCGATCGTGTAGTGCCACAGGTCCTGCTGGTACGCCGGGCGCGTGGCGGCGGGCTGGTCGGGGTTGGGGTCCTCGCGGACGACGTAGCCGGGGTGTCCGCCGCCGACGCGCGTGGTCTTCATCCGGCGGTCCGCGGCCAGGTCGGCCGGCCCGAGGGAGAGTCCCTGCATCCGGGGTGAAGCGCCGCAGATCTCCTCGACGTTGACCATGCCGCGGGCGGTCTCGAGGATCGCGTGGACCAGGATCGGCCGCCGCAGCTGGGCCTTGGCCTCGAGCTGGGCGAGCAACCGGTCGACGTACTGGATGTCCTCGGCGCCCTGCACCTTCGGCACCATGATCACGTCGAGCTTGTCGCCGATCTCGGTGACCAGCGTGGTCAGGTCGTCCAGCACCCACGGGCTGTCGAGCGCGTTGATGCGGGTCCAGAGCTGGGTCGGGGAGAACTCCGTCTCCCGCGCGATCTTGACCAGGCCGGCCCGGGCGGCCGCCTTGTTGTCGGCCTTGACCGCGTCCTCGAGGTTTCCGAGCAGTACGTCGACCTTGCCCACCATCTGCGGCACCTTGGCCGCCATCTTCTCGTTGCTCGGGTCGAAGAAGTGGATCGCCCGGCTCGGCCTGGCCGGGATCGAGGTGAGGGGGTCGGGGGCGCCCACCGCGAGGGGGCGGAAGAAGTCCTTGGCACTGCGGGATGAGCTGGGCATGCGCGGAACCTATCGCGGCCCGTGGCCGGCCGGGTATGACGGATCTAACGGCGGAACCAGCCGCGCCTGCGGGGTTTCTTCGGCGGTGTGTGCGTGGGTTGTGGCTTCGGCCCGGCCCGTTGTGCGGCCCGTCTCGCCCGCCAGGCCTCCACCTCGGTGTCGACGTCGCGGGGCTGGGTGATCAGGGGTGGCCCGTCGACCGGGGTGTAGCGGGCCTTGATGACGCGGGCGTTGAACTCCTCGACCTCCTCGCGGACGTCGGCCGCCGTGTGTAGCGAGTCGAGGTGGGCCTCGAGCTCGGCGTCGTCCTTGCGGAGCTGGAGGGCGGGCGGCAGGACGCCGGTGATCTTCTCCCGCTCGATCAGCTGCTTGACCCACCAGTCGGGGTCGTAGTCCTTGCCGAGACCGCGGATCGGCTTGCCGGCACCCGGGAGGTTGTCGAAGTCGCCGCGCCTCATGGCCTGCTGGATCTGCAGGTCGACGTACTTCGCCTGGTTCTGCATGCGGTTGCGGGCCGCGTCCCGGCCGGTGCGGACGTCCTGCTCGCGATCGGGACGCTCCGGCTGCTTCTCCGTCATGTCCATCTCACCTCGGCAACACGATAGTCCGAGTCTCGGATGCGAGAGGGACCATCGGGGTGGGCCGTTGACCGGCGACCTGCCGACCGATGGACTTGGAGGGTGTCAGTCGTCTCGTCCCCAATGTCCGTGGTGGACCACCTCGTGAGGGGCGCGGCGCGACCGCCGCGACGGCGAGCCGGGACTGCCGGGATCCGCTACCCGGTGACCGACGGTGATCGCGCCGATCGGGGTGTGGTCGGGCGGGATTCCGAACTCGTCGCGGAAGGGGTCGATGCAGTCCGGCGAGATGCCGAAGAAGCAGGCGCCGAGGCCCTCGTCCACCGCGGTCTGCAGAATCAGCAGGCTGGCCATGCCGGTGTCGATGTACCAGTAGGGGACGGGCCAGCGCGACTCGTCGCGGTCGGTCCAGCCCTTGTCCGCCTCGGCGTAGCGGTCGAGGTAGGCGTCCTTGCAGGACAGCGGCACGATCACGACCGGGGCGGTGCGCATCCCCTGGAGCCAGCCGCCCATGCTCTCCTCGAGCTCCTCTGGGGTGGTCGCCCGCCAGAAACGGTCCAGGTCGCCGGGGCTGTCGAGGCGCAAGAAGGCCCAGCCCTGGCTGAACCCCGCGCTCGGCGCGTGGACGGCGTTCTCCAGCATCCGGTCCACCACGGCCGGGTCGACCGGCCGGTCGTCGTACTTCCTGACCATGCGCCGCCGGCGCACCACATCCCTGAACTCCATGGAGCCGATCTTGTCGTTTGAGCAGATGTGGCGCGACCTGGCACCGGTGGGGCGGTCGTCGTCGAGCGGCGGATACTTCCGGCAGCCCTATGAGTCGGCCGAGACCGAGCTGCGGTCGTGGTTCGTCGAGCAGGCGGCCGCACGAGGTCTCCGGGTGGAGTCCGACGAGCTCGGCAACATCGCGGCCTGGTGGTTGCCGGAAGGGGTATCCGGCAAGGGCGTGCTGACGGGATCGCACCTGGACTCGGTGCTCGACGGCGGGGCCTACGACGGCCCGCTGGGGGTGGTCTCCGCCCTGGCCGCGGTGGACCTGCTCCGCGAGCGCGGTTTCGTGCCGACGAAGCCGCTCGGGGTGAGCGTGTTCGCCGAGGAAGAGGGTTCGCGCTTCGGCCTGGCCTGCTTGGGCTCGCGGCTCGCGACCGGCGCGCTGGAGTGGACGGCGGCACGGGAGCTGCGGGACCCGGACGGTGTCTTCCTGCCCGACGCGCTCGGCGCGGCCGGTCTGACGCCGGACGACGGCGACAAGTCGTGGGGGCTCCACGACCGGGTCGAGTGCTTCGTCGAGCTGCACGTGGAGCAGGGGCGGGACCTGGTCGACCGCGGTGCCGCGATCGGGGTCGGCCGCGAGATCGGGCCGCACGGGCGCTACCGCTTCGACTTCGCCGGCCAGGCCAACCACGCCGGCACGACCCGGATGGAGGACCGCCGCGATCCGATGCTCACCTACGCGATGACCGCTCTCGCCGCCAACAAGCAGGCGCGACTGGCGGGGGAGCGGGCCACCTTCGGGCGGGTCGAGGTGTTCCCCAACGGCACCAACGCCGTGCCCTCGCGGGTGACGGCCTGGCTCGACGCCCGGTGCGAGACCGACGACGGGCTAGCCGCCCTCGTCGCGGCCATCGAGACGCAGGGCGGGGAGCGCGCCGGCCGGGACGGTACGACGCTCGCGGTCACCGCCGAGTCCGTCTCCGGGGCCGTCGCGTTCGACCCGGCCCTGGCCCGGCGGATCGCCGCCGACCACGAGGGCGGGGACTGGCCGATCATCCCGACCATGGCCGGCCACGACGCGGGCATCCTGTCCGCGGCCGGGATCCCCACCGCGATGCTGTTCGTCCGCAACCCCACCGGCGTCTCGCACTCACCGGACGAGCATGCGGAGATGGCCGACTGCCTGGTCGGTGTCTCCGGGCTGGCCGACACCCTCGAACGGCTGACCTCGTGACCTCCCTCCTGCTCGAGCGGGCCTGGGTCGACGGGTCCGTGCAGGACGACGTACTCGTGGAGATCGAGGACGGGCGGTTCACGGCGGTCGAAGTTCGTGCGCGTGTCGCGAACTTCGAGGGGCGTGCTAGCGACACGGAGTTCGCAGTCCCCCGGTCAGCCGGGGGATCAGAGCGGCCATCAGAACGCCTCCCCGGCCTCACCATCCCGGGCATGGCGAACTGCCACAGTCACGCGTTCCACCGGGCACTCAGGGGCCGCACCCAGCGGGAGCGGGGGTCGTTCTGGACCTGGCGCGACCAGATGTACGACGTCGCCGGCCGGCTCGATCCCGACGGCTACTTCGAGCTCGCCCGGGCGACCTACCGGGAGATGGCCGCCGCAGGGATCACGAGCGTCGGCGAGTTCCACTACCTGCACCACCAGCCCGACGGGTCGCCGTACGACGACCCCAACGCGATGGGCCGGGCCCTGGTCGCGGCGGCACGGGAGGCGGGGATCCGGATCACGCTGCTGGACACCTGCTACCTCAGCTCGGGGTTCGGCGAACCCCCCGAGGGCGTGCAGGCCAGGTACTCCGACGGGGATGCCGCTGCCTGGGCGGAACGGGTCACGGACCTGGCCGCGGAGACGACCGATCCCGGTGTCGTGATCGGAGCGGCGGCCCACTCCGTCCGCGCCGTGCCGGCCGAACAGCTGCCGACCGTCGCCGAGTGGGCGGGCGGGCAGAAGCCGTTGCACGTCCACCTCTCCGAGCAGCTGGTGGAGAACCGGGCCTGCATGGCGGCGTACTCCCGCACCCCCGCCGAGGTGCTCGCACTCCATGGCGTGCTCGGTCCGATGACCAGCGCGGTCCACGCCACCCACCTGACCGACGGAGACATCAGGCTGCTCGGCACCACGGGCACCCATGCGTGCTTCTGCCCGACCACGGAGCGGGATCTCGGCGACGGCGTCGGCCCGAGCCGACGGCTCCATGTCGCCGGAGCGCCGCTGACCCTCGGCAGTGACAGCCACGCGATCGTCGACCTCTTCGAGGAGATGCGCGCGGTCGAGCTCGACGAGCGGCTGGCCACCCAGCTGCGCGGTCACTGGTCGGCGGCCGAGCTGCTCGCAGCCGCCACCACCCACGGGCACCGCAGCCTCGGGTGGGACGACGCCGGCGCCATCGCCGTCGGACAGCGGGCCGACCTGGTCACAGTCGACGTCACCAGCGCCCGCACCGCCGGCACCGGTCGTGACGAGGGCACCGTCGTCTTTGCCGCCGCCGCGGAGGACGTCACGCAGGTGATGGTGGACGGGCGCATCGTCGTCCAGCAGGGTGACCGCGAGGAGATCGGGCACGAGCTCGACCAGGCCATCGGAAAGATGTGGCAATGACGAGCACCTTGATCCACAACATCGGCGAGCTGGTCACCAACGACCCCGCGCGCGACGGGCTCCTCGGCATCGTCCAGGACGCGGCCCTCGTCGTCGAGGGCGGCACCGTCGCCTGGGTGGGGTCGGCAGCAGACGCGCCGATCGCCGACGAGGCGTACGACGCCGGTGGGCGCGCCGTGCTCCCGGGCTTCGTCGACAGCCACAGCCACTTGGTCTTCGCCGGCGACCGGGCGGGGGAGTTCGCGGCCCGGATGGCCGGCGAGTCCTACGCCGCCGGCGGGATCCGCACCACCGTTGCCGCCACCCGGGGGGCGACCGACGAGCAGCTGACCAGCCACGTGGCGCGGCTGGTGCAGGAGATGGCCCGGCAGGGCACGACCACCGTCGAGATCAAGAGCGGCTACGGACTGACCACGAAGGACGAGGCGCGCAGCCTGGCCATCGCCCGGCAGTTCACCGACGAGACCACCTTCCTCGGTGCGCACGTCGTACCCGACGGCACGGACCCCGCCGCCTACGTCGAGCTGGTCACCGGCCCCATGCTTGAGGCCGCCACCCCGCACGCGCGGTGGATCGACGCGTTCTGCGAGCGGGGTGCCTTCGACGGCGACCAGGCGTGCACCGTCCTCGAGGCGGGCCGGGCCGTTGGCCTGCAGGGACGGTTGCACGCCAACCAGCTGGGGCCCGGCCCGGGCGTCCGGCTGGCCGCGGAGCTCGGCCTGGTGGCCGTCGACCACTGCACCTACCTCGACGACGCCGACGTCGACGCCCTGCGCGACTCCGGCACGATCGCCACCCTGCTGCCCGGCGTCGAGTTCTCGACCCGGCAGCCGTACCCGGACGCCCGCCGGCTGCTGGACGCCGGGGTCCGGGTGGCGCTGGCGAGCGACTGCAACCCGGGCAGCTGCTTCACCAGCTCGATCCCGCTGTGCGTCGCGCTCGCCGTCCGGGAGATGGGGATGACGCCGGCCGAGGCGGTCCACGCCGTCACCCGTCGTGGCGCCGACGCCCTCGGCCGTGACGACATCGGGGCCCTGGTTCCCGGCCGGCGGGCGGACCTGGTGTTGCTCGACGCGCCGACTCATGTGCACCTCGCCTACCGGCCCGGCGTACCCCTCGTCACCGGCGTCTGGCGAGCCGGCCGCCCGGTCTGAGCTGGCCCACCTAAGGCCACCCCAGGGCCGGCACCACACGAATAAGGCACTTGCCCGATGTGCGGGCCTACCTCAGAGGACGACTCTCGACCCATCAACGAGAACCGAGGAGCCGAGATGTACGACCCGAGCCTCACCTTCCTGCAGACCGAACTCAACTACCGCAACGAACAGCTCAAGTCGGGTCTGGCGCGGAACCGCCGCCGCCACTCCCGCTCGCGCGCCCGGCGTCGGGCACAGGTCGCCACCAGCGCCCAGTGAGCGCGGGAGCGGCCGTTCGCGACATGATGGATGCCGTGCCCGGACACCCCAGCAGAACCCTGGTCGGACGGGACGCCGAGCTGACGGAGATCGCTTCGTTGCTCGGCGTCCGTCCGC
>DASSJR010000308.1:0-3098 GCA_035691135.1 Nocardioides sp.
GGGCTCGGGCTGGACGACCACGATCCGAGCCTCTCCGCCGGCCAGGGCGGTGAGGGCGGCGGTCAGGTCGTCGCCCGCCCCGCTCACCCGGGTCGAGAGGGCGAGCGGGACGGCGAAGGGGGCTCCGTAGAGCTTTTCGGACAGGCGGGACTGACGGCGACCCCGGGAGTCCAGCTCCTCGATCAGGCGGGCGGGGTGCCGGACCACCAGCACCAGGCGACCGTCGCGGAGCGGACCACGTCGAGGCTGGTGCTCGACCCGGGCCAGCGCGCCCCACGGAAGGCCACGCCAGGTGTTGCCGAGGCGGATCCGCACTCCCTGGGTGTCCGCCACGAGCAGCGGCGTCCGCGCGTCGACGAACGCGGCAAGGTGGGCGATGCCGAGGACGCCCATCACCGCGGCGAGTCCCCAGTCGAGCAGGGCGCCGGTGTTGGCGGCCCGGGCCAGGTAGGCGATGGCGACACCAGAGGCGAGCGCGCCGACGAAGGCCGCCAGCCCGGCGTTGCGGCGTACCTCCACGGCGTCGGGAGCCAGGCCGAGCGGCTCGGTGGTGGGCGTCTCCTCCACCTCGACGTCCATGTGGTCGCGGAACTCTGCAGCGCTCATCACGAGCCCTCCCCCTGAATGGTTGCGATCACACCGTCGATCTCGTCCGGCTTGACCAGTACGTCACGTGCCTTCGATCCCTCGCTCGGCCCGACGACGCCGCGGCTCTCGAGGATGTCCATCAACCGGCCGGCCTTGGCGAAGCCGACTCGGAGCTTGCGTTGCAGCATGGAGGTGGAGCCGAACTGGGTCGACACCACCAGCTCGATCGCCTGGACGACGAGGTCCATGTCGTCACCGATGTCGTCGTCGAGCTCCCGCTTGCTCTGCTGGGGCGCGGTCACGTCCTCCCGGTACGTCGGCGCCAGCTGCTCCTTGCAGTGGCGGACGACCTGGTGGATCTCGGCCTCGGTGACCCAGGACCCCTGGACCCGGACCGGCTTGGACGCACCCATCGGCAGGAACAGCCCGTCGCCCTGGCCGACCAGCTTCTCGGCGCCCGGGGTGTCGAGGATGACCCGGCTGTCGGCAAGCGACGAGGTCGCGAACGCCAGCCGCGAAGGCACGTTGGCCTTGATCAACCCGGTGACCACGTCGACCGACGGGCGCTGGGTGGCGAGCACCAGGTGGATGCCGGCCGCGCGGGCGAGCTGGGTGATCCGCACGACCGCGTCCTCGACGTCGCGCGGAGCGACCATCATCAGGTCGGCGAGCTCGTCGACCACGACCAGCAGGTAGGGGTACGGCGCCAGCTGGCGCTCGCTGCCGGCGGGCACCTCGACCTTCCCGGCCCGGACCGCCTTGTTGAAGTCGTCGATGTGGCGGAAGCCGAAGTTGGCCAGGTCGTCGTAGCGCAGATCCATCTCCCGCACCACCCACGCCAGGGCCTCGGCGGCCTTCTTGGGGTTGGTGATGATCGGGGTGATCAGGTGGGGAATGCCTTCGTAGGCGTTCAGCTCGACGCGCTTCGGATCGACCATGATCATCCGCACCTCGTCGGGCGTGGAGCGCATCAGGATCGAGGTGATCATCGAGTTGATGAAGCTCGACTTGCCCGAGCCCGTGGCTCCGGCGACGAGCAGGTGGGGCATCTTCGCGAGGTTGGCCACGACGAAGCCGCCCTCGACGTCCTTGCCGAGCCCGCACACCATCGGGTGGTGGTCGGCGCGCGCCGTGCCCGACCGCAGCACGTCACCCAGCGACACGATCTCCTTGTCGGTGTTGGGGATCTCGATGCCGATCGCGGACTTGCCGGGGATCGGGCTGAGGATCCGCACGTCCGCGGACGCGACGGCGTAGGCGATGTTCTTGGACAGTGCGGTGACCTTCTCCACCTTCACCGCGGGGCCGACCTCCACCTCGTAGCGGGTGACGGTCGGGCCGCGGGTGTAGCCGGTGACCTGCGCGTCGATGCCGAACTCCTCGAGCACCTGGGTGAGCCGGTCGACCACCGCGTCGCTGGCCCGCGAACGGGCCTTGTGGGGCGACCCCGGCTTGAGCACGTCGTTGGCGGGGAGGGAGTAGGCGATGTCGCCGGAGAGCGCGAGCTGCTCGACGCGCTGCGGGATCGGCGTGTGAGGAGGAGGCTCGAGATCGCCGGTCACCTCGCCGACGGCCGGCGTGAGCTCCGTCTGGGCGTCGGCGTCGGGCTCGGCTGCGGCCTTGCGGCCTCGCCGCTTCTTGACCTCGCGGTCCTCCAGGACCGGCGAGTCGTAGGCCGGGTCACCCTCCGGGGTCAGGTCGTCGGTTCCCCGACGGCTGCGGATCGGCTGGGTCAGCTCGCCGTCCTCGGTCGCCGGCGGGCGGCCCATCAGCCGGTCGCGTGCCTCGGCCAGCCGGGTCGGGACCTGGTAGACCGGCGTCGCGGTGATGACGAGCACGCCGAACAGCGCGAGGAGGCCGAGCAGGGGCACGACGACGTACGCCGTGCGGAGCAGGTCGAGCAGCAGGCTGGACACGACGTACCCGACCGCCCCGCCCGCGCTGCGCAGGGAGGTGGTGTCGCCGAGAGCGGGCTGGGGGTTGCCGGCGGCGATGTGGACGATGCCGAGCACCCCGAAGGCGAGCGATGCCCAGCCGACGACCTGGCGACCGGCGGGGCCGTTGTGCTCGGGGTCGCGCATGTTGCGCCAGCCGATCAGCACCAGCATCAGCGGAACCAGCCAGCCGACCTTGCCGACCGAGCCGGAGACGATGGTCCGGGCGACGTCCATGATCGCGCCCGGGAGCTCCCACCACACCGCCGCGGCGGTGACAACCGCGAGGGCCACCAGCACCAGGCCGACCCCGTCGCGGCGGTGCTCAGGGTCGAGGTCTCGGGCGGTGCGCCCGATGCTGCGGGCGGTGGCGCCGAGCGCGTGTGCGATCCCCATCCACGCCGCCCTCAGCGCGTGGCCAAGCGCCCCGAAGGCGCGCGAGACCGGCCCGGGGCCGTTGCGGACCGCTCGCGGTGCCGGCCGGCGGCTGCGCGTGGTGGTCTTGCGGGGGCTCTTGCGGGTCGTGCTGGAACCCTTGCGGGTACTCCGGGATCGGGTGCTCGAACCGCTTCGACC
>DASSJR010000309.1:0-9570 GCA_035691135.1 Nocardioides sp.
TGAACGGCGAGTAGTTGTCGGCCTTGACGTACTGCAGCCCGGCGAAGATGACGAGCAGCACCACGGCGAGCTTGATCGCCACCACGACCTGGTTGAGCCGGCTGGAGAACTTGATGCCGAGGATCAACACCGTCATCACGACCAGCGCGATCAGCACGGCGGGCAGGTTGACCAGGCCGTCCTCGGCCGAGGCGATCGACGCCGGCACCTCCAGCGGCGTACCGGCGAGGATGGTCTGCAGGTAGCTGGAGAAGCTCGTCGACAGCGCCGCCGACCCGATCGTGAACTCCAGGACGAGGTCCCAACCGATGATCCACGCGATCAGCTCGCCGAACGTCGCGTAGCTGAAGGTGTAGGCACTGCCGGCGACCGGCACCGTAGAAGCGAACTCGGCATAACACAGGGCGGCCAGCGCACACGCCACGCCCGCGATGGCGAACGACAGCGCGATGGCCGGCCCGGAGTTGGTCGCGGCGACGGTGCCGGTGAGCACGAAGATGCCGGCGCCGATGATGACCCCGACCCCGAACACAATGAGGTCGAGCGTGCCGAGGCTCTTCTTGAGCTGGTGCTCGGGCTCCTCGGTCTCGGCGATCGACTGTTCGACGGACTTGGTACGGAAAAGGTCCATGAGCAGCAACCTATTCGGTCGGCGCGGGGCGCGACGAGCCGGACCGCCGTGGTCGGCTCAACCTTCCTGGTGGCGGACTACCTTCGGAGCCCCTGTACGCCCAGACTGGTCCCATGCCCCGCCTCACCGTGGCCCGCAGGCTCGCCCTCCTCGCCGTGTGCGCCCTGGTCTACCTGCCCGCTCCGGCCGCCGCCGCCGACGCCTGGATCGTCGACGCCCAGCGACGCCTCAACGCGCTGCACTGCCACGCCGGGCGGGCCGACGGGACGATCGACGCATGGACCCGATCGGCGGTGGTGCGCTTCCAGTCGCGGCACGGGATGGCGCAGACGGGAAGGCTGGCCGGGCCGGTGCGCACCCGGCTCCACCGCGCAGATGCCCGTCGCTGCGACCTCCGGCCGGTCCCGAGGCACTCGGGGGCCGGACGACGGATCGTGCTGAGCCAGGCGCAGAACTGGGTCTGGCTGGTGGGGCCGAAGGGCGGAATCGTGGCTCAGGATGGCGTCGTCGACCTGCCCTCGGCACTGGGCAAGGGCTGGCACGCCACCGGCTCGTACTGCGGACGCGCCGCCCGGATCAAGCGCAACACGGCCACCAGCGGCGCCGTGTGGCTCAACAACTTCGTCCGCTTCGCCCCCTGCGGGATCGGCTTCCACCAGATCCCGACCTACATGTCGAACGGCCGCCAGATCCATCCCGACTGGTACCTCGGCACCAACTTCGACGTTTCCCATGGCTGCATCCGGCTGAGCCGGGCGATGTCGCTGCGGGTGTGGAACTTCACGGCCCGGCGCACGCGGGTGCGGGTGGTGTGACGCTAGCCGGACCTCCCCGGTGAGTTCTTCGGCGACTTCTGTGACGACTTCTGGGGCGACTTCGACGGCGACTTGGACGGCGACCTGGACGGCCGGGGTTCCGGTTCGGGCCGGTAGGTGTCGAGCATCAGCTTCCCGGCCCGTCGGGCCAGCTCACCCTCGCCCATGTCGATGAGGTCCTCGAGCACGTCGTCCGGGCGCCCGTCCGGCATGGCCTCCAGCAGCGTCCAGAGAATCGACTCGGTGTAGGCCGACGCGAGGTACTCGCACGCCCACCACGAGATTCCGTAACCCGCCTCGGCCCTCGGTCCCCCGAAGTCCTGGTCGGTGGGCAGCGCGGACAGCCCGTCCTCGGCCGCGGACAGCGCCGCACCGGAGATCGCCCGGTCCTCCGGTGCCATCGGCCGGACGGAGACATACTCCGCGAGGCCCTCGCTGAGCCAGGCAGGCACGTCGTCGGCGCGGGATCCCAGCGCGACGTGGGTGAGCTCGTGGCGGATGAGCCGTCCGCGGCCCGGCCCCGCCTCGCCGAGCACGTCGGGGTTGAGGACGAAGCGGGTGCTCGCCACGGTGCGTCCCTCCGGCGTGGCCATGACCTCGAACGACACCGCGTCGAGGCTGAGCGGGTCCGCTCCCGGCACGTTGTCGAGGCCGGAGAGGAACGCGGGGTCGTCGAGGGCGTAGAGGACCACGCCGCCGTCCCAGTCGTAGGGAATCGCCGCATCGACCGCCGAGATGCCGTTCTCGACCTCGCCCATCACGGCGTGGGCCGTCTCCTTGCTGCCGGCGTCGAACACACCGAGCACGCGGTGGCCGGTCCGCACGGTGATCGGGCCGAGGTCCCAGGGCTGCGGATCCAGCTCGCTGCGTGACTCCCACGCCGGGTCGGTCACGGACGCAACGGCGTACCGTCCCTTGCCCTGCGGGGTGAACCGGTAGCGGTCGGGCCGGACGACCGGTCGCGCGTCGTAGCCGTCGAGCTGCATCGTGACCTGGACGGTGGCCCAGTAGTCACGCCCGGTGCGGGCCAGGCTGGTCGGGTCGAGCGAGTAGGCGAATCGGGCCAGGGGCAGCTGGTCGAGATTCTCGAAGTACGTCGTCTGGTCGGCGACGAAGGACGCATCGCCACCGGCGACGCCCGCGAGGAACGCCGCCCGGTCGGTGCTGCGGACGGCGGCGGCCCGGTCACGAAGGGCCCGGTCCAGGGCGGGTGCCACGGCCGGCTGTGGCGGAGGGTCCTTCTGGTGGACGTCGTCGGCGTTCCTCTCGTGCCGAGGGCGCTGGGCGGGGGCCGGCTCCTCGTCGCCGGAGCAGCCGGTGAGCAGTACCGGGACCAGAGCGACGGGCACGACCGCCCGCCGCCAGAGCTTCACCTCAGGACGTCGGCTCGACGTCGACAAGAGAACGACCCTCACCGAGCGCGGTGACGTCCTCGACGATGCCCAGCGCCAGGGCCTGCGGCGTCATCCCGATCCGCTCGAGGATGGCCGCGCGCTTGGCGTGACCGAGGAACTCCTGGGGAATGCCGTGCAGCCGGAACGGTGTGGTCACCCCGGCGTCGTTGAGGGTCTGGAGGAGGACCGCACCACAGCCGCCCACACGGCCGTTGTCCTCGACGCTGACCACCAGGCGGTGGTTGCGGGCCAGCTCGACGAGGGCCGGGTCGACCGGCTTCACCCATCGCGGGTCGACGACGGTGACGCCGATGCCCTGGGCCTCGAGACGCCCGGCAACGTCGACAGCGGTTGCGGCCATGGCGCCGGCAGCGACGATCAGCACGTCGCGGGTGCCGGTGCGGACGAGCACGTCGGCTCCGCCCGCCTTTCCGACGGCTTCGATGTCGTCGGGGGGCGGACCCTTGGGGAACCGGACGACGGTCGGCGCGTCGTCGACCTCCACCGCCTCGTTGAGCAGCTCGCGAAGCCGGGTGGCGTCGCGCGGGGCCGCGATGCGCAGGCCGGGGACGACCTGGAGCACCGACATGTCCCACATGCCGTTGTGGCTCGGACCGTCGTCACCCGTGACTCCGGCCCGGTCGAGCACGAAGGTCACGCCGCAACGGTGCAGCGCGACGTCCATCAGCACCTGGTCGAACGCGCGGTTGAGGAACGTCGCGTAGACCGCGACCACCGGGTGCAGGCCGCCCATGGCCAGTCCGGCGGCGCTGGTCGCGGCGTGCTGCTCGGCGATGCCGACGTCAAAGGTGCGCTCGGGGAACCTGGCCTCGAAGTCGTCGAGCCCCACCACGTGCATCATCGCCGCGGTGATCGCGACGACGTCCTGGCGGCGGTGGCCGATCCGGACCATCTCGTCAGCGAAGACGTCGGTCCAGATCCGGCCGCGGGGATTCTCCTCACCGGTCTCGATGTCGAAGGGTTGGGGCGAGTGGAACTGGTCGGCCTCGTGCCGTTCGGCGGCGTCGTAGCCGAAGCCCTTGCGAGTGATCGCGTGCACGATGACGGGCCCGCCGAAGCGCTTCGCCTGAGCCAGGCTCTGCTCCATCGCCGCCCGGTCGTGACCGTCGATCGGGCCGACGTACTTGAGCCCGAGGTCCTCGAAGAGGCCCTGGGGCGCGATGGCGTCCTTCATGCCCTTCTTCATGGCGTGGAGGACGTCGTAGGCCGCCGGGCCGACGCCCCGGACCGCGGTCAGCCGCTTCTTGACCTGGTCGAGGACCTGCTCGTAGCGGGGGTTGGTGCGCAGCGTCGTCAGCGCGTTGGCGAGGCCGCCGATCGTGGGTGTGTAGGACCGGCCGTTGTCATTGACGACGATGACCAGCTTGCTGTCGCGGGCGATGGCGATGTTGTTGAGCGCCTCCCAGGCCATGCCGCCGGTGAGGGCGCCGTCGCCGATGACAGCGACGACGTGGCGGTCCTCGCCCCGGATGGCGTAGGCCTTGGCCAGTCCGTCGGCGTAGCTGAGCGCGGTGGAGGCGTGGGAGTTCTCGACGATGTCGTGGTCGGACTCGGCCTGGCTCGGGTACCCGCTGAGGCCGCCCTCCTGGCGGAGTCGGTCGAACTCGGCCCGGCGGCCGGTCAGGAGCTTGTGGACGTAGGACTGGTGGCCGGTGTCGAGGACCACGCGGTCGCGCGGGGAGTCGAAGACCCGGTGGATGGCCAGGGTGAGCTCGACGACGCCGAGGTTGGGGCCAAGGTGTCCGCCGGTGCGCGAGCAGGTGGCGACGAGGAGGTCGCGGATCTCGCTGGCCAGCTGGTCGAGCTGGTCGTCGGAGAGGTCGCGCAGGTCCCGCGGGGTCGTGATCGACTCGAGGTGGCCCATGGCGGCGAGTCTAACGGTCGAGGACTGCGACGCCGCGCTCGTGCAGGCTGCCCATCCAGACCCGGCCCTCGTGCTCCCGGACGCCGGTGACCATGTGGAAATCACGGGTGTCGATGTTGCAGTCGTGAACCAGCTTTCCCGTGTCGTCGTAGGCCTGCACCCACACCGACTGCTTCTCCTTCGGCTGCAGCTTCTCCGGGATCCTGGTCACCTGGCGGCGAAGCCAGAGCGGCCCTCTCATCACCCGTTCGATCACCGGATCCCGAGGCGAACCGATGGTGACCCAGATCAGGCCGTCGCTGCCGCGTGCGATGTTGTCGGGGTAGCCCGGCAGGTCCTCGACCAGGAAGTCCCGTTCCCCCGCGCGGTTGCCGGCGAGCCAGTGCCGCGCCACCCGGCGCGTGCTGCTCTCGGCGACCGCCACGAAGGGCTCGTCACCGCCCAGGGCCACCCCGTTGGCGAAAGCGAGATCCCCCATCACGACCTCCACGGTCCCGTCCGGATCGCGGCGGAGCAGCCGACCGCTGGCCGTGACCTGGATGAAGTCGTCCTTCCACTTGTCGAGTGTGTAGACGGCCGAGGAGTCGCTGAACCAGATCGCGCCGTCGGCGCCGATGGCGGCGTTGTTGCAGACGAGGATCGGGGTGCCCGCGACGGTGTCGGCGAGCGTCTCGACGTCGCCCGAGCCCGGGTCGACGCGGAGCAGGCCACGGGTGGCGTCGCAGATCACGAGCCGGCCGTCGCCGTCGTACTCGATGCCGAGCGGGCGGCCACCGGTGGTCGCCACCCGGTCGACCTGCGCACCGTCGTCGCGGATCCGCCAGATGCTGCCGTCCTCGGTGCCGGTGAAGACCGCCCCCCGGTCCGGGCCGTGGGTGGCGACGACCACGTCCTCGCAGCCGTAGGCGGGCACCGGGATCACCCGGAAGGTCATGTGGTCATCCTTCGATAGAGGTCGGAGCTCAAGAACGCCGGCAGCGCTCGAGCAGCCGAGACCGTGAGGTCGAGCTCCAGCGCGCGGGCCGGCTCGACGAACACCATCTGGCGGCCCTCGTGGCACTCGACGTCGTCGTCGGTGAGCGCCAGTTGCACGGCATAGATGGCGACCGGGACGTCACCGAGGTCCTCGATGGTGCAGACGAACTCGTCGAACAGCTCCAGGCCGGCGTCGAGCTGGACGCCGGTCTCCTCGGCGAGCTCCCGGTAGGCGGCAGCCTCGAAGCTCTCTCCGGCCTCGACACCCCCGCCCGGGAAGCCCCACTTCTCCGGATCGACCACCGGGTGCTCGTCGCGCTCCTGGAGCAGGACCCAGCCGCGGTCGTCGACCAGTGCGACGCTCGAGTAAGCCTGCATGTGGGGCGACGCTACAGGCGGCGCGATCTAGAGCCGAGCGACGTACCTCCGGCCGCGCAGCGCCTCCTCGACCAGACCGACCGCGCGGCGGCACGCGACCAGGCGCGCCTCCTCGCGCTGGAAGGTCTGCACCGCCGCCTCGACCACGTCGGGCAGCGCGACGTCGCGGAGGTCGGCCCGCGCCTCGCTCAACCCGCGGCGGCAGGCGGCCTGGGACGCTTCGACGTGGAGCACCGCGAAGCGAGCGAGCACGACGACGTGGCGACGGAGCGCGGCATAGGCCCGGTAGTCGGGCGGGCAGAGGTCGAGGAGCCAGTTGGCGGCGGTGCGCTCCCAGCCCGGCGCGTCGGGCGGACGCACCTGGGAGGGCCATCCGGGCGGGGCGACGTGGGTGGGCACCGTCCCAGCCTAGCCCAGTTTCGAACATATGTTCGATAAAGATTCGGACTCGAAATCTTCCCAAAGAGGCGTTGCGGACGCGAGGATGATCGAGTCATGGGGAGCGAGGTGGCCGTCGACCAGATGCTCCCGGCGCTGCCGAGCAGCGCCGGGGAGGCGCGCAGGCTGTTGCGGGACGCCTTGCCGGGAGGAGCCTCGGAGGAGGCGGTCGACGCCGCGGCGCTGGCGCTCAGCGAGATCGTCACCAACGCGCTCGTCCACGCCGGCACTCCGATGCGGCTCCGGGTCATCCTCGCACCGTCCGCCGTTCGCGTGGAGCTCGCCGACGGCAGCGTCCACCTCCCGCTGCCCCGCGACTACTCCCGGGCCGCGGGGACCGGACGGGGTCTGCACATGGTGACCGAGGTGGTCGACCAGTGGGGAGCCCACCACGACGAGGACGGCAAGGTGGTGTGGTTCGAGATCACCGACCCGCCGCCGGCGGAGCCGTCGAACGCTCCCGGCCAGGTCACGTCGACACGCCGGCCGACGCGCCCGTCGACGCTGCGCGTCGAGCTGAACAACGTGCCGCTGTTGATGCACGCCGCCTGGCAGGAGCACGCGGCCGGACTCCTGCGAGAGCTGCTGCTCACGAGGCTCGAAGAGGATGCGTCCGCCATCGACGAGCACGCCGCCGCCAGCGCGGCGATGAGCGTGCTGTTCGAGCAGATCCCCGAACCCGAGCTCGGCGAGCATCCCGAGGCGATCATGGCCACTGCGCTCGAGCCGCACGTGTCCGTCGAGCAAGTGGTCCTCGACCTGCTCCCGGAGGCGGCCGCCGACTTCGACGTTCTCGACGAGATGCTGCAGATCGCCGTCCGGCAGGCCGAGCTGGGCAACCTCCTGTCACCACCCACCCAGCCCGAGATCGGGGCGCTGCGGCGCTGGTTCTGCGCCCAGGTCCGCGAGCAGGCTGCCGGAGGCGCGCCGGAGGCCTGGGCCGCGCCCATCGGCAACCCGCCGCCACCGGACCCGCGGAGCTTCCACTGGGAGGCGGCGTCGGTCACCGCCTCGACCCGCGCGCTGATCGCGGCCGACGACACCGACCAGATCGTCGCAGCCAGCCCCTCGGCGCTGACCCTCCTCGGCTACGACCAGGCCCGCGAGCTGGTCGGGAGCCGACTCATCTGCATCATCCCGACGCGCTACCACCAGGCCCACATCGCCGGCCTGACGCTCCACCTGGCCAGCGGTCGAGGCCCGCTCCTCGGCAACCGCGTCGCGGTCCCGGTGCTGCGTGCCGATGGGTCGGAGCAGGTGCTCGACGTGCAGATCGACTCCCGTCACCTACCGGACGGCCGGTCGGTGTTCGTGGCCGAGCTGTTCGGCTAGGCGGCGCACTCGGTAATCCAGTGGCAAGTGGCTGTCCTGGCGCGGTCTTCACGACCATTCGTCACTGGACTATCCCGGTCGGGTCCTCACCAAGGTCGGCCGTTGCTGTGATGGCACGGCCGAGGTAGGCGTCGGCGAGCATGCCGTCGAACCTGGCGACCGCGTCCTCGTCCGGTGCGAACGGCCCCGGCCGGAAGTGGGGACTGGCCAGACCGCGCTGCACCGACTCGCAGGCTGCCCAGTCCTGACGGTTGGTGAGGTCCCAGAAGTCGACGGCGTAGGCCGGGTCGGGCAACCCGCCCAGATCGTCGGGCGGGAAGTACCACGCACACTCGATCGACGTGCGGTCCGCAGCGACCGGGGTCAGCCGGTGGACCATCACGTAGTCGGGGTGGGCGGAGACGAGGAGGTTCGGCAGCAGGTGGACGTACTCGATGGTCGTCGGCGAGACCCCGGCGATCGGGCGACCGCCGGACCGGCCGTCCAGCGACATGGTGGTCATCCCCTGGCCCAGCTGCATCGACCCGCCGACCCAGGCACCCGACAGGTGGTAGTTGCTCCCCGAGGCCGGCGGTGAGACCCGGCTGAGCTCCGGATGGATCACGGGGCAGTGGTAGCACTCGTGGTAGTTCTCGGCGACCACCTTCCAGTTCGCCGCCACCTCGTAGTCGTGCCGTCGGCCCAGCCGGAGGTCCTGCGGCCGGTACGCCGCGACGATCCCGTCCATCGCGCCGAGGTGCAGGGCGAAGTCCGGTACGCCCGGGTCGCCGATCGGCCGCGCCGCGTGGCCGAAGGCCCACCCGCACCAGACCGTCACCGGCAGCTCGACCAGCCCGTGCTCCTCGGGGTCGAAACCCTCGAGATCGCGGAATCCGCGCGCGGCGACCACGCGACCGGCCAGGTCGTAGGACCAGGCGTGGTACGGACAGACCACCGACTGCCGCTGCGAGGTGCCACCGGGGGCAAGCAGCTCGTGCCCACGGTGCCGGCAGGTGTTGGCGAACATCCGGACCCGCTCGTCGTCCCTCGTCAGCAGCACCCCGACGTCGCCCACGGCCACCGCCGCCTGGGTCGCACCCGTGGGCAGGAGCTCGTCGACGCGGCCGAGGCAGGTCCAGGTTCCGGCGAAGACCTCCCGCAGCTCCCAGGCCAGCACCTCGGGCGAGGTGTAGGCCAGCGCCGGGAGCATCGCCGGTGTCTCCCGGGCCGCAAGCTCGGCGCGGAGCGCGTCCAGGTCGTTCATCGGGGTGGTCATCCGCGGTCAGCCGCCGCTCAGGAAGGACAGCCGTACCTCGCGCTCGGCGTTGTCGACGTTGACGTCGACCAGGCAGATGCTCTGCCAGGTGCCGAGCGCCAGCTGTCCGTCGAACACCGGCACCGTGGCGTACGGCGGCACCAGGGCGGGCATCACGTGGGACCGGCCGTGCCCCGGACTGCCGTGCTGGTGCCGCCAGCGGTCGTCGGCGGGAAGCAGGTCCCCGAGGGCGGCGAGCAGGTCGTCGTCGCTGCCCGCGCCGGTCTCGATGATCGCGATCCCGGCGGTGGCGTGCGGGACGAAGACGTGGAGCAGTCCGTCCCCGCGGCCGGACGCGAACTCGGCGCAGTCGCCGGTGATGTCGCGGACGGTGTCGGAGTCTCCGGTGCGATAGCTACGTGTCTCGGAATCCACCTGACGATCCTGCCACCGCTTGCGTACCTTCGCCTCATGGAGCTCCGGTCCCT
>DASSJR010000310.1:0-3135 GCA_035691135.1 Nocardioides sp.
ACGGTGGGTACGACGACCGCGAGTGCATCGCCTGGATCTTCACCGACGACGACCTGCCCGGCCGACCGATCGACGCCCTGCGCGAGAACCGCGGCACGGAGGCCAGGCGCCGAGCCCAGGCCATGAGCGTCTAGACACCACTCAACCCTCGAGAGGAACTGAAGATGAGCGGATTGGCCGCCCTGCTGGCAGGTCGTTCGGCCCCGGGGATCTACCGCTGGCACGGCGGATTCGAGGTCGCCGACGTACGCCACACGGTCGAGCACGCGGGCTGGCACTTCGCCTACTTCGACGGCTGGCACGGTGAGTCCAAGCAGGAGTTCCTGGAGGGCGTGGGCGAGGCCCTCGGCTTCCCCGACGACTACGCGCGGAACTTCGACTCCCTCGGTGACCACCTCGGGGACGTGGTCGCCGCCGACAGCGAGGGGCTGGTCTTCCTCTGGGACGGCTGGGGACCGTTCGCGCGTGCCGACGAGCAGGCGTTCTCCGTGGCGCTCAGCGTCCTCGGCACCCGCGTCAATGCCGACCGCGGTGGACCGTTCTCGGTGCTCCTGCGCGGGGACGGCCCGGAGGTGCCCGGGGTCAAGAGCCTCGACTGAGCGCGATTCTCAGAGCACGCGCTGGGTGGCGGCCGAGGCGAGCTCCCGGAGCACGACGCGCGCCTGGTGGTCCACCGAAGACCCGTCCAGGGCCGTGAGGGCACGGTCGGCCAGCTCCTTGATCACCATCTCGACCTGGGCGTGGGCGCCGGACTCGTCGATGATCCTCCGGGCCCGTGCAACCTGAACCTCGTCGAGTGGCGACCCGAGCATCCGGTCCAGTGCGGCCGCGTCCTCCGGCGACGCCGCATCGAGGGCCAGGGCGACCAGGACCGTGCGCTTCCCCTCGACCAGGTCGTCACCGGCCGGCTTGCCGGTGGTCTCGGCGTCCCCGAAGACGCCCAGCAGGTCGTCGCGCAGCTGAAACGCCTCGCCCAGCGGAAGGCCGAAGGAGCTCAGCGCGGTCAGGGTCCCGGCGGAGGCGCCGGCGAGAGCGGCGCCGATGTGGAGGGGCCGCTCGATGGAGTACTTCGCGGACTTGAACCGCAGCACCGTCATCGCGGTGTCGACGTCGGCCGCTCCGCGTGCCTGCACCGAGACGTCGAGGAACTGCCCGGTGATCACCTCCGAGCGGCACCGGTCGAACACGTCCATCGCGGTCGACACCTCGGTGGCCGGCAGCCCGCAGCGGCGGAGCAGCTCGTCAGCCCAGCTGAGCAGCAGGTCGCCGAGGAGGATCGCGGCGGCGGCGCCGTACTGCTCCGGGTCGCCGCGCCAGCGGTCCTGCCGGTGCTCGGCGGTGAACGAGCGGTGGGTGGCCGGGCGTCCCCGGCGGGTGTCCGAGGCGTCCATGTAGTCGTCGTGGACGAGCGCGCTGGCGTGGAGCAGCTCGAGCGCGGCGCAGGCGCGGATCAGCGCATGCTCGTCCTCGACCTGCGGCCGGACCGCGCGGTACCCCCAGTAGCAGAAGGCGGCGCGGAATCGCTTGCCTCCGGAGACCACGCCCCGGGCCTCGTCGAGGAGGCGGGACGCGTCGGGGCCGAGGGGGGCGAGCCGGTCCGTCATCTCGTCGAGGAACTCGTCCAGCGCCGCCTGGATGCGCGCCCGGAAGGCGCCCCCGTCCCAGCTCGTCACCCGCACGAGGCTATTCCTGCCCCGTGGACAATGCGGGACCGGGGCGGGGAGGTCCATAGACTGCGCGCCATGGTGGTCAACGGCGCTCGCGGCATCGGTGAGCTCATCCGCAGGGGCGAACGATCGTTCTCCTTCGAGTTCTTCCCGCCCAAGGACGACGTCGGCGAGAAGCAGCTCTGGAAGGCGATCAGCGAGCTGGAGCCCTACCGGCCGACGTTCGTCTCGGTGACGTACGGCGCCGGGGGCAGCTCGCGCGACACCACGCTCCGGGTGACCGGCCGGATCGCCCGGGAGACCTCGATGCTCCCGATGGGCCACCTCACCTGCGTGGGCCACACCCGCGAGGAGCTGGAGTCGATCCTGGCGGCGTTCGCCGACGCCGGGGTGCACAACGTGCTCGCCCTGCGCGGAGACCCGACCGAGGGGCCGCGCGCGGAGTGGACCCCGACCAAGGGTGGCTTCACCCACGCGTGTGAGCTCGTGTCACTGGCCCGCAGCCACGGGGGCTTCAGCATCGGTGTGGCCGCCTTCCCCGGCGGCCACCCTGGCGCCGAGTCGATGGAGCGGGACCTGGAGGTCCTGCTCGAGAAGCAGCGGTGCGGGGCCGAGTTCGCGATCACCGACATGGTCTTCCGGGCGGTCGACTACTTCGAGCTGGTCGAGCGGGCGGCCGCGATCGGCGTCGACATCCCGATCGTGCCGGGCATCATGCCGATCCTGAACCTCGGCCAGGTCTCCCGGATGGCCGAGCTGTCCGGCCGCCAGATCCCGGCCGAGGTGCGCGCGCGGGTCGAGGTGCATCGCGACGATCCCGCCGCCCTCCGGGCCGAGGGGATCGTGATGGCCGCGGAGCTGTGCGCGCAGCTGCTCGACGGTGGCGCTCCCGGACTGCACTTCTACACGCTCAACCGGTCCAAGGCGACGCGGGAGATCTTCGCGGCGCTGCGGATCACCGCCTGACAGGGGCCGCCTGACCGGTCCGACTGGTCACGCGGGGCCGATCACCTGGGCGACCAGGGCCGCGGAGAGTCCGACGAACGGGAGCCCCGCGCCAGGCGCCGCATGGGCGCCGGCCGCGTAGACGCCCAGGACAGGGGTGGTCGGACCGAGCCGCTGGCGGACCGTGGCACGGCCCTGCCAGAGCACCCCCATCGGCGAGCCGCTCCACTGCTCCACCAGCTGCCGCGGACTGTGGTCGTGCCGCACCACGACGTTGGCGCGGACATCGATCCCGTGCCGGGCCAGGGCGCGCAGAATGTCCTCGGCGAGACGGCCACGCCCGTGGACGGTCCAGGCCGTGCAGCCATCCGGGGCGCGTCCGCCGGTCCGCACGACCAGCATCGGGTCGCCGTGCAGCACCACCTCCGGGCCGAGGTCGGGCACCTCGCCCTCGAGACCGAGATGGGTGACCACCGGCGGGATCGCGGGCATGGTCTTCTCGACGTACGGCGCCAGGGTCGGC
>DASSJR010000311.1:0-8229 GCA_035691135.1 Nocardioides sp.
GATCGCCGAGGACTCCGTGGACACGACCGAGCTTCCGGCCGCAGGTGAGGGCCCCAGCCTGGCCAAGATCCTGGACCGGGCCGCCGACGAGCTGGCCCAGTTCTCGCCGTACACCCAGGCGGGTGACTACCGTTTCCGCCGCCTGCCGCGCAAGTCCGTCAAGGGGTACTCCCGCCTCGAGCCGTGGCTGCTGCGGCGGTCGAAGGAGGCTCGCTCGAAGGAAGCCAAGGGAAAGCACGACTGACGACCCCCTAGAGTTCTGTGTCATGGAGACGCAAGTGCCGGGAGGGGCACAGCCCATCCGCGAGGGACATGGCGCTGACAGCGAGGTCGGCCGGCTGCAGACGGTGATGCTGCACCGGCCCGGGCACGAGCTGAAACGCCTGACCCCCCGCAACAACGACAAGCTCCTGTTCGACGGGATCCCGTGGGTCAATCGCGCCCAGGATGAGCATGACGCGTTCGCCGAGGCGCTGCGCTCGCGTGGCGTCGAGGTGCTTTACCTGACCGATCTGCTGACCGAGGCCCTTCAGCAGGACCAGGCACGCAACCACGCGATCACCACGGCGCTCAGCGGGCTGCACCTCGGGGACACGATGCGCAGCTACCTCGCGCGGGTCCTGCAGGACGCACCGCCCGAAGAGCTCACCGGCTACCTCACGGCCGGCATCCGCAACGACGAGGTCCGCGGCGGCTTCGGGCTGGTCACCTCACTGCTCGCCCACGACGACTTCCTGATCGACCCGCTGCCCAACCTGCTGTTCACGCGTGACTCCAGCGTGTGGATCCGCGACCGGGTGGCGATTACGTCGCTGGCGATGCCGGCGCGCACGCGCGAGACCCAGCTGACCGAGCTCATCTACACGGCACACCCGCGCTTCCAGGGCACCCTCAAGATCCACGGGTGGCACCACGAGCACGTGGAGGGCGGCGACGTACTCCTGCTCGCGCCGGGCGTCATCGCCGTCGGCGTCGGCGAGCGGACGACGCCGGCCGGGGTGGAGCGGCTGGCCCGCCAGGTGTTCCACGCTGATCTGGCACACACGGTCCTCGCCGTACCCATCGCGCAGGAGCGCGCCACCATGCACCTCGACACCGTCTGCACGATGGTCGACGTCGACAAGATCGTGATGTACCCGAATGTCGCCGACTCCCTGCGTGCCTTCGCCGTCACCGTCGCCGAGCACGGCGCGGGAGCCCACGAGCTGGTGCTCGACGTCGCCGACGCCGAACCGTTCCTGGTCGCGGCCGCCAAGGCGATGGAGCTCGACACCCTGCACCAGATCGACACCGGCCTCGACCCCGTCACCGCGGAGCGGGAGCAGTGGGACGACGGCAACAACACGCTGGCCATCGCGCCCCGTGTGGCGGTGGCCTACGAGCGCAACGACGAGACCAACGACCGGCTCGAGGACGCCGGCATCGAGGTGGTCAGGATCGCTGGGTCGGAGCTGGGATCCGGACGAGGCGGCCCGCGATGCATGAGCTGCCCCGTCACGCGGGTCCCGCTGCACCAGGACTAGCCGGCAGGGCGGTTCGGGAAAATGAAAACCCGGCCGCTGTTGACGGGGGACACAACAACGACCGGGCGACCCGGAATCTACAGGTGCTGCTGAGCCGGACACAAGACGAGGCGGGCGTGTCGTGTGCCACCTCACGGGACGGTACGGCGGGCCGGGCTCAGCGGATGGTGACCTGACGGTTGGCCAGTCCGGAGCGCGCGGCCCGTTCGTCCGTGCTCAGGTCGGACTCGTCGGCCAGCGCTTCCGCGAGGTCCTCGGCGAACCGCGCCGCCGGCTCCTCGACCGCCTCGGCGCCGGTGCCGACCGGGAGGTCCCACACCGGGGTGAGCAGACCGTGGGCGCGGAACATCCCGACGAACCGGCCGTCCGGGACGAGGTGGTCCCGACCGGCGGTGTGCAGCCGGGCCAGGGCGTCGAGAAGCCGGTCCTCGGGCTCGGGCATCACCCAGCGCAGGTGCTCCTTGGGTCCCACGTCCGTCCAGTACGCCGCCTCGACCGACGCGAGCCGGGCGGTCGGGTTGACCGACGCGTTGGCCTGGTCGAGAGCTGCTGCCAGGCCCGACTGGTCCTCTTGGTCGTCGATCCAGTGTTCGAAGCCCTCGTGGACGGTGACGTCGAGCGTCGTACCGGTCACGAGGTCCTGCAACCGCGGCCCCTCCCCCGGCGGATCGGTGAGCCCGACGATGCCGGGCTCGGACTCGAGCGCGGTGATCAGGACCGCGCCCAGGTCGCGGGCGGGATCACCGAAGTTGTGACGGACCTGCAGGCCGAGCCACACGTCGCCGCTGTCGCGGACCATGGCGGGCGCAGCCATCGGGAGCAGCGTGGCGAGCCGGACCGTGCGCTCCTGGTCGTCGGCCAGCGTCAGCGGCGCGGTCGCCGACTGCACGAGCTCGCGCATGGCCACGACGTCGCACTCCCCCGGCAGCCCTTCGAAGGGTCGGCTGACGAAGACCGCTGCCGGGCCGTCGGCCGAGCCGTGGCACGCCTTGTAGCGGCGTCCCGAGCCACACGGACACGGTTGCCGTGGCCCGACCTCCCCGGCCGGCGTCTCATGGTCGCGGGCCTTGGTGCGAGAGCGCTTTCCCATGGTGGAGGAGGCTATCCGTCGAGCAGCTCCAGCATGTACGCCGGCCGGTCGGTGATGATCGCCTTCACGCCCAGATCGAGGCAGAGCTCGAGGTCCTCGTCGGTGTTGACCACCCACACGTGGATGTCGCGTCCGCTCTTGAGGAGGTGCTTCCTCAGCTTCGGATGGTCGTGGAGCTCCTGGATTCCCGGACCGACCATCCAGTCGTCGCCGATCATCTTGCGCAGCATCGGCCAGTGGTGCGCCTTCTCGATCAGCATCACGAGCGGAACCCCGGGCGCCAGCTTCTGCACGCGCTGCAGCGCCGCCCAGGAGAAGCTCATCACCCGGATCGGGGAGTCGCTCCGGTCCCAGCCGAAGTCGCGCAGCAGCTCGACCAGTCGGCGCTCGACAAGTCCGCCGAAGCGGGTCGGGTGCTTGGTCTCGATCGCCACCTCGATCCGGCGATCCTGGTCGGCCACCATCTCCAGGAGCTTGCGCAGCGTGAGCACCCGGCCGTGCTCGGCGTCGGGCTCCGGTGCTTCGTCGTCGAGGTCGGCCCACGGGTTCTTCCACGACGCGAAGTCGAGGGCATCGAGGTCGGCGAGCTCCATCGTGGAGACCACTCCGCGCTTGCTGGCCGTACGCCAGAGGTTGCGGTCGTGCACGCAGACGAGATGGCCGTCGGCGGTGAGGCGTACGTCGCACTCGAACGCCTCCGCGCCCGCCTCCATCGCCGCCCGATAGGCCCCCAGGGTGTGCTCCGCGAGATCGTGGCTGGCACCTCGATGGGCGACCACCTGGGGCCTCATGTCGTCCATTGTGTCGTTCCCGTCCGACTCGCGGTCGCGCGCCACGCATGATTGCCTGACACCGTGAACCGACCGCGTGTCATCGTCTTCGACGTCAACCAGACCCTCTCCGACCTCGCGCCGCTCGCCGACCGGTTCGGCGAGGTGGGTGCGCCACCGGAACTGGCCACCGCGTGGTTCGCCGGCCTCCTGCGCGACGGCTTCGCCCTGTCCACAACGGGGGAGACCGCGGCGTTCGCCGACATCGCCCGCGCCGAGCTCGAGTGGGTCCTCCGACCGGTGCTCGGTGACGAGGCGCTTCCGGACGCCGTACGTCACGTGCTCGACGGCCTGGGCTCGCTCGACCTGCACCCCGACGTGGTCGACGGCGTACGCGCCCTGCGCAATCGGGACATCGAGCTGGTCACCCTGAGCAATGGCGCCGCCTCTGTGGCAGAGGGGCTGCTCGAGCGGGCCGGGATCCGCGATCAGTTCTCACGGTTGCTGTCGGTCGAGGACGCCGGTGTGTGGAAGCCTGCGGCCAGGGCGTACCAACACGCCTTGTCTGAGTGCGGGGTCGCCGCGGACGAGGCGATGCTCGTCGCCGTCCACCCGTGGGACATCCACGGCGCGGCGCGCGCCGGCCTGCGCACCGCCTGGCTGAATCGGAACGGCGCCGCCTTCCCGTCCCACTTCGCCGAGCCGGACCTCTCGTCCGTGTCGCTGGTGGGGCTCGCCGCGGCGCTGGGCTGATCTCAGGGGACAGATCGACCCGTCGGCCTGGATCGCCCCGTCCGCGATGGTGACCGGGGACGTCACAATCGGCGCCGATTCGCAGGTGCTGCACGGCGCGGTGCTCAACTCGCACGTAGTTCTGCGTGTAGCCGGTCGTCAGCGACCTCGGCCCCGTGGTGATCGGCTCGTACGTCCTGGTGATGGAGCAGGCGCTGCTCCGCGGCCGCGCCTCGCATCCCTTCACGATCGGCGACGCCGCCCTGGTCGGCCCGCACACCCACCTCGACGGGCATCACCGTCGAGGACGAGGTGTTCGTCGCCAGTGCGAGGCGTTCGGGCCGGGTTCGACTGCCGGGCCCGAGGCTTCGGCAGGAGCAAGGGGGTGCCAAGCGCCGGACGTCCTGCGCTTCGGTCGTCTGGGCGTTAGCAGGACGTCTGGGCCACCCACGATCTGCGTGCGACTGACGCTTCCGCGAGACTTCTACCGCTTTCCCCGACCGAACATCTGGCGCAACCGGGCGGACATCGACCTCGCCGGCTTGATCTCGACCAGGGTTGACCGATCCGGCGGCGGAAGGTTCGCCGCCTGCTCCGCGGACAGTGTCGTGCGGACGTAGGTGGTGTGGATCGAGTCGATCTGAGGGGCGTCGACGAACCGTGTCCCTTCCGCCGTCTCGACGACGATGCCGTCGAACACCGAGACCTTCTCATCGACCAGAACGGCCTGGACCGACGCGAACGGGTGACCATCGCTCGTCTGCACCGGTGTGCCCGGTTGGAGCGCGGTGTAGGCGATGGGGTGGTCATGCGCTTCAGGCATGCCGCAACCCTACGGCCGCCTGCCAGGCGAGGGCGACGACGTTGCAGGACTGATCTTCCGCAGGCGGAGCGCAACAACTGCGCAGGCCCGGTGCCCGCTGCGAGTCGTACGGCCATGCTGTCCGAGCGGTCGTTCGCTAGCGGAACTCGATGGCGGATTCGAACTCCGCCTCAGACTGGATGAGCATGGCCTCCGGCCAGGGCGGGGACTCGGGCCTTCGTGCCCACGTGAGATGCACAAGTGCCACCTCCTCGTCAGCTGGTTCACGACCTCGTCCTGGGGAGTGCTCGGTCGATGACCTTCCAGCGTCGTCCGTATGACGTGTGAGGCCCTTGTGCCCCGATGGCGCTGCGACCATCCGGATCTGCCCCGATCCGTTCGTGCCGAGCCAGACGCGGTCGGCTGGGTGCTATTCACAAACACTGCGTGTGATCGCCCGCGAGAGTCGTGATGTCAGGCCAGGCATAGACGGTCTCAGGAAGCAGGACGCCCTCTTCATCGAATGTCCGCTGACTGAGCTCCTGTCCGCCCATCGCCTCGTAGAATCCACGCGCTGGGTGGTTCAGGGTCAGGACGCTGATGTGGAGCGCCGAGAAGCCCAACGCGGCCAACTCGCGGGCCGCCTCGCCCAACAGCGCCCGCCCGATCCCCTGACCTCGGTGATCCGGACGCACGTAGAGAGCACCGACCTGGGCCGTCGATCCCGACGCGTCCTCCTCGTCCTGGTCTCCCATCGCGAGAGCGAGCGGATCTCTGCCTTCGTCAGCCTCCTCCGCTACCAGGATCACGACACGTGCCGCCCCGCCCTGCTTCTGCTCGGCCAGCACCCGGGCCCAGGCCGCCGCCGAAACCTCCGGCGTCCACTCCTCCACTCGCTTCTGCCACAGGGTGTCGGGCATCTGGCCACGATGCGCCGCCAGCCACGCCTCCACCATCACCCGGCCCATGGCGGGGGCGTCGTCCACTGTCGCTGCCCGAATCCTCATGCGCTCCTCCCCTGTCGAAGGTTGACCACGACATTGTCGCTCCAGGCCCCATCGCGCCGGCATGTCGCGCCTGGTTGGCTCCCACCTCGACCAAGCCCGAGTTGCGTGGGCTGGCAGCCCGAAGGGCTCGTCGAGTGTTCGCCGACAGTCGCGGCCTGACCGGGCACGGGCTGGGGCGGAGACCTCAGGAATGCTGCAAGTGGTGGGCCCGCGAGGGCGCAGGCTGGTCTAAACCGGAGGTTGGCGCTTCTGAAGGCTGGGTAGGGAGCCAACCATGACCGCCACGACCACTCCCCGGGATGGTTCCAACCACGCGGAGTCGTGGCTGCACGCGAAGATGACCGCCGCCCTGGAGGACCAGGCCCACGTGGAAGGCGTGGCGATCAATCACGCCACCGGAGTGATAGACGTCGCGGTCGGCCTCCCGAGCGACCTTGCCGGACCAGAGCTCGACATGCGCTACGCCTGGGTGCAGTGGAACCTGGAGAGCTTGATCGCCCACGCCTTTCCAGCCAAGGGCCTGAGAATCGGTCAGGTCCACATCGTCTAGCCGGCAGTGCCTGCCCGCGCTGACGTTGCCGCAGAGTCGCCGAGCCACTCGACGGTTGCCGAACCTGGCACCTCCCGGTCAGCCGGTTCCCGCATCGTCGTGTCCCACGATCCGACCGGGACCTCCAGCGGTTTCATGGCTTCGTTCCGCATCGGTTCCTCCTTCACGTGACGTCGGGTCCACCCCCGTCGGGCGGGAACTCCTCGGTCGATGATGCCGGGGGCCACGTCGGATCCGGCCGAACCGGATCGTCGAAGGTGAGAGTCAGGGAGGATCGATAGGCAGCGGACGGACCGGTGGTTTCGGCCTCAGTGCGGTACGGGTCCTGGCCCGCCGGCCACACCTCGATCGCTCGGAATGAGTAACCGTCCTGCTCGGCAGGCTCGTGGTTCATCATCACCGGCTGCCCAGCTTCGAGCATCGGATAACCAGGCATGAGAACGTCCGACACGCGTGCCCAGCACCCACCCGGGGTGTCGGGGGAGTCGATCACGCCCCACCCCTTGTCGTCGTGCCAGGCCCGAACGATCCCGCGTACAGCCATTCGGCGAGTATCGCAGTGCCAGAGGGACTGATTGTCAGGCCAACGAGTTCGCGAGCACCGCCTGCTCGGACCGGCACCGCTGCCTCTGGACGTCCGCCGCGGCCGCGGCCGAGTGGAGCAGCCCGACCACGTCGCCGCGGGTCCGGTCGGGAGCGTCGTTCCAGTGGGTGAGGTCGAGGACATGCATCATGCGGGCCGGCGGTCCTGGACACCAGCGGACCGGCTGCCCGGCGTCTTCGCGCAGGCTGTGCCAGACCAGGTCGAGGGCTCGCTGGACCGGCTGAGATCGCACCGCCTCAGGTCCCCCACCTGCCTGGACGACGGCGCCGACCAGGCAGGCGCCGGTCACCGGATGGTCCCTGGTCAGGCGAAGCTCAGGCGCGCTGACCGCCCGGGTCCGGCCACCCACGTCCACCGCGAACCACGCGCCCTGGATCCAGCCGCCGCGGACGATCTCGCTGGCCTGCTCGAGCAGGCCGCGGATGGCGTGCAGCTGGGCCAGCTGAGCCGACAGCGCATCCAGCCTGCGCAGCCGCTGCCGCTCGGCTCGTCGTTCGCGCCGCCCCGGACGATCCAGCCGCTCTTCCGCCCGAATCATGACTGTGCTCACGGGCACCTCCTCGCCGACCCAGAGGGACAATCTCCACTGTGCGCCGCTTCCCCGAGGAGGACAACTGATTCATCGGGCGAATTGTGGGAGCTCACGCGGTGGACGCAACGGCGTGCACGACCACCGCGTCGTACGACGCCTGCTCCTCCGCGGTGACCGGCTCCCAGCGCTCCTCCCACGCCTCGAGCTCGGCGCGGCTGATGTGAACGGCGCCGGGAACCTCGTTGCGTCGCGCGATCCGGCGCCAGCGCTCCTCCAGGGGGACGTCGAGCACGTGGAGCTCGACCGGTACCCCGATCGCCTGCACGGCGCGGCGTTTGGCCTCCCGGTGTGCCCGGATCCAGCCGCCGGTCTCGATGACCACCGACACGCCGCGCCTCACCAGATCCAGGGTGAGGTCGAACATCAGCTCCTCGAAACGGTCGCGGGGGCCGGCCGGGGGCAGGCCCAGGGCCATCAGCCACACGTCGGGGTCGAGGTGCAGCGCGCCGGTCTCCTCGACGATCTGCTGGGCCACCGTCGTCTTGCCGGCTCCGGGCATGCCGACCAGCAGGTGGAGCATCAGGCGTGTTCGCGGAGGTAGCGTCCGAAGTGCGGCACG
>DASSJR010000312.1:0-9761 GCA_035691135.1 Nocardioides sp.
CGACGCGTCGGGCTTGGCCAGCATGTCGGCCTCGTAGACCCGGGCGAACCCCTCGATGGCGGACCCGTCGAAACCGATCCCCTCCTCGAAGGCGTTGTCGAGCTCGGCCGGAGCCACCGCCACGGACTTCAAGAAGCCCAGTACGTCGGTGAACCAGAGCCGGACGAACCGCACGTCTCGTTCCTCGAGAGCCCGAAGCACGAAGTCTTCCTGCTTGCCCATGGAGAACAGCGTAGGGCTACCCGGCGCCCGGCCCGGGTAGCAGCCTCGCCCCGTGCGTGAACCGTGCCCTGGATCTCAGCGAAGCGGGATCCGGAAGACCGTGGTCGACGCGGGAGGAAAGCGATGGTCGAAGCCCCTCGCCCCGATGTTCTTGTTGTGCACGCGGAGGTGCACGTCCGGAGGGGAGCCGGGCCGGTTCCAGGAGGTGAAGGAGCGCCCCACGACAGTCCGCACGTTCACGGTGCCACGGGATCGGCGCCCCGCCAGTCGGATATGGGTCGACACAGCCTTCCCGGGAAGCCGATTGACCACCTGAAGACTCATCACCCCCCGGGCGCGGGTGGCTGCCACGGTCAGCGCGGGGTACGACCCGGAGCCCGGCACGCGGGGCCGGCGGATCGGGTTGCCGACGATCCTGCTTGCGAGGAGGTTGCCGCCTGTTGAGAACATGGGCGAGAGGGCCTGGCGGGTGACCGCATCGGCCGTGAAGGTGTAGTCCGGGGTCCCCCCGAGGACCCCCCGTTGCCCCGCCCACAGGAAGGCGTCGCCGTTTCCCCAGGGGATCCGCAGGTTCATCCACTGTGCCCAGAGCGAGGACATGTAGACCGCGTGACTGACGGAGGCCGACCAGGCCGGCCAGGCGCGGCTGTCGCCGTGGATCGCGACGAACTCGGTGAGGTGCAGGGGTGTGGCCGACGGCATCGTGGCGCGCAGGGCACGGACTCTGCTGAGGATCGCGCCCGACTGGATCATGAAGCGGTCATGGCCCTCCAAGGGCCCGGACCAGGTGGCTCGCGGCCTGCGGCTGAAGGCGACGATGGCGTGGGCGGCGAGGCAGTCGTAGTTCCGGTGAGCCACCAAACGGTTGAAGGCCGCATCGCCCCAGCTCGAGCACACGTGGATCGAGGGGTCGACCTCCTTCATCCTGCGTGCGAAGTCGAAGTACCCCTGGTGGACGCTGCGGTACGACGCCCGCACGGTGCTCCCGGTGGGGGGTATGGCGCCGTGTGCCCCGTCGCCGAACAGCACCCGTCCGTTCTCCGCCCCCAGGCTGAACACACGGGCGTCCGGCCCCGCCGAGGACAGGCTCGTGACTCGTGTCCAGACCTGGCCGTCGATCACGACCCGGACCGACTGAGGCGCCACGGGCGGATAGAGCACCTCGAAGGTCTGTGCCGCGGACCCGTCCGATGGGATGCCAGCGCGCGGGTGGGCACATTCCTGGCCCAGGTGCTCGCCTTGGACGAGGTGACTACCGCCGAACGCGTACTGACGCAGGGCGCGACCGTGGTCGCGAGACATCCAGTAGCGCGACTGGCGATGGTCTTGCTCGTTTCCGATCTCCCACCATCGAACGCCGTACGGCTCGGGGTGCCCGTTGGCGGCCCGGAGGTCAGCCCAGTCCACCCCGCCGTTCGGGTTGCCCGTGACCCCGGCCGGGCTGTTCATGTACTCCACCCAATCGGCCGCATCCCCAGGGGTCTCGTTGACGAAGGGAACCATGATGTTCGTCTCTGCGCCCACCAGGTCCACGAAGCGCATGACCTCGTCCGGTCCGAAGGCCAACCCGCGTGTGACAGCGTGCCCGGGTCCTGATCCGGGCTGCGGCCCGACCACCTGACAACCGCGCTCGGGCCCGATCGCGCGTTTCCAGTCGTACATGTTCGCGGGGGTGCCCCCGGGGAACCTCAGGGCCTGGAGCCCCGCCCTCCTCGCTCCGGTCACCACCGCCGGAACGGGCGCATCCGAGCGGGGATCCCACAGGCCCCGCCCGTTCGCGTCGAAGTGGTGATTGGCTCCGAGCAGACTGGTGGGGGCCGGGCCCCTGCCGCTGTTGGCCTCGACCACGATGGTCGTGGGCGGCTGGCGCCTCGAGGGCACGCTCGCCTCCGTCGCAGCCGTCGCCTGCCCCGCAAGCAGGATGGCGCTCACGGCAACAGCTGTCCTGCGCACGGCGCGGCCTCCCCCGGACGAGTCGTGGTGCGCGGTCGCCCCACCGACGACATGACAGCACCAAAACCGACTCTTCGCCGGGGTTTCGCTGCTCCTGCCTCGACCTCAGGCGGTCGGCACGACCCGCACGCAGCAACCGCCGTCCAGGGGGTCGAGCTCGGCCCGGACGCCCGAGCAGCCGAGCCGATCGGCCACCGAGCAGACGAAGGCGAGGTTCATGCCGCACACGAGCTCGCGGTGGTCACCCGCGAGCCTGTCGAAGGGGCAGTTGGCGAGGACGAGGTCGTCCTCGACCTTGGGCTCGTACCCGAACGGCGCGAGCGTGGTGGCGAGCCGGTCCAGCTCGCTCGCGCGGCGCCTGTGGGGACCGGCCGGCACCTCCCGAACGGCCCGCTGCGCCGCCGCGTCCGACGCAGCCACGAGGGCCTGGTCCGTTGGTGTGCCGTCCAGCGAACGTTCGATCGCGTCCGCCAGCACCTCGGCGGCCAGGTCGTAGCGACGGTGCGGGAGGCTGACCGACACCTCGCGCTCCGAACGGCGGTAGAGCTTGGCGGGCCGCCCGGCGCCCGGTCCGGTGCGCCCGGTGAGCCGGCGGAACTCGGTGACCAGCAGGCCCTCGTCGACAAGCCGGTCGAGGTGGAACTTCGCGGTGTGCCGCGGGACCTCGACCCCCTGGGCCGCCTGCTCGCGGCTCACCGGCTCTTCCTGGGCGGAGACGAAGCGGTAGAGCGCCCGGCGTACCGGATCGGCGAGCGATCCCAGCGTGGTCACCCGGCGGGCGAAGCCCTCTTCTGCGCTCCCGGCCATGGGGAGTTTCTATCAGATGAATTGCTTGCCGAAAACCCTCGCAGCGGTCTATCGTCGATCTTGTTATCTCTTACAGTGAAGGAGCTTCACCATGGCAACTACCCACGCCTGGGACGGGATGACGCACGACATGCACGACGTCGCGGCGATCACCCGAGCCGAACCGGCCCACCAGGCCTACCTCGCCCTCTGGGTGGGCTTCGTGGTCCTCCCCCTCGTGGTCGGGCTCGACAAGCTCACCGGGTTCACGGGCACCACCTGGGATGCCTACCTCGCGACCTGGGTCAACGACATCGTGCCCGGCTCGGCAGCCGCCGCGATGACGATGGTCGGCATCGTCGAGATCGCCGCCGCGATCATCGTGGCCGTCGCCCCGCGGATCGGCGGCTACGTCGTCGCCGCGTGGCTGCTCGGCATCATCGTGAACCTCGTCAGCACGGGCCAGTACTACGACATCGCGCTGCGTGACCTCGGCCTGATGATCGCCGCGTTCGCGATGGCCAGGCTCGCCATGACCTACCACGGCAAGGAGATCGGAGCCGGGCGGAAGCTGTAGTCAGCGCGTGCTAGTCACGGGGCCCGGTGCGCGGCACCGTGGCCTCGAGGGCGGCCAACCATGCCGCCGCGCTGGCGTCTGACGGCATCCGCCAGTCCCCGCGTGGCGACATGGTGCCGCCCGCGCTCACCTTGGGCCCGTTGGGCAGGGCGGACCTCTTGAACTGGCTGGCGAAGAAGCGCTTGATGAAGACCTCCAGCCACTGCCGGATCTCGGGCAGGTCGTAGGCCACGCGTCGGTCGTCGGGGAACCCCGGAGGCCACTCCCCCGCGTCGGCGTCGTGCCAGGCGTGCCACGCGAGGAAGGCGATCCGTCCGGGGCTGTGGCCGCGCCGGATCACGCCGTAGAGCGTGAAGTCCTGCAGCGCATAGGGCCCCACTGAGTCCTCGGTGGCCTGGGAGTCCTGGCCCTCCCGGTCCGGGATCAGCTCGGGGGTGATCTTCTGGTCGAGGATCTCCTGCAGTACCTCGTTGGTCTCCGCCTCGAACTCACCGCTGTCGATGACCCACCGGATCAGGTGCTGGATGAGCGTCTTGGGCACCCCGGTGTTGACGGCGTAGTGCGACATCTGGTCGCCCACGCCGTAGGTGCACCACCCGAGGGCGAGCTCGCTGAGGTCACCGGTGCCGAGGACGATGCCGCGACGGTGGTTGGCGATGCGGAACAGGTAGTCGGTGCGGAGGCCGGCCTGGACGTTCTCGAAGGTGACGTCGTAGACCTCCTCACCCTCCGCGAACGGGTGGTCGATGTCGGCCAGCATCTGTCGCGCCGCGGCCGTGATGTCGAGCTCCTCGAAGTTGACCCCGAGGCTCTTCGAGAGCCGGGTCGCGTATGACTTCGTCGACTCCCCAGTGGCGAAACCAGGCATCGTGAACGCGTGGATGTCGCTGCGGGGACGCCCGAGACGATCCATCGCCTTCGCCGCCACGATCAGCGCATGGGTGGAGTCGAGGCCGCCGCTCACGCCGATGATGACCTTGGGCTGGCCGATGGAGTGCAGCCGCTGCTCGAGCCCGGAGACCTGGATGTTGTAGGCCTCGTAGCAGTCCAGGGCCAGTCGCTCGGGGTCGTCGGGGACGAACGGGAACCGGTCGACCTTGCGGCGGAGCCCGATGTCGCCCCTGGGGGGCTCGAGCTCGAAGGGGATGCTCCGGAACTCGTGGCTCGTCGAGGGTGCCAGCCGAGCCTCGAGGCCCCGGCGGTTGTCGTCGAAGGTGCCCTGACGCAGGCGCTCCTGCCGGATCCGGTCCAGGTCGACGTCGGTGACGCTGCGCCGCGGCCCGTCGGGGAACCGGTCGGTCTCGTCGAGCAGTTCACCGCACTCGTAGATCATCGTCTGGCCGTCCCACGACAGGTCGGTCGTCGACTCGCCCTGGCCGCCGGCGGCGAAGGCGTAGGCCGCCGAGCACCGCGCGCTGGCGCTCCGGACGAGCAGCCGCCGGTCCTCGGCGCGGGCCACCGTGATCGGGCTGCCCGAGAGGTTGGCCAGCACGGTCGCACCGGCCAGGGCCGCCTCGGCACTGGGGGGCACGGGCACCCACATGTCCTCGCAGATCTCCACGTGCAGGCGCAGCCCGGGCACGTCGGTCGCGTCGAAGATGAGGTCGGGCCCGAGGGGTACGTCGGCGCCGGCCACCCGGATCGTCGTACCCCTGCGGTCGTCGCCGGGAGCAAACCAGCGCCGCTCGTAGAACTCGCGGTAGGTCGGCAGGTAGGACTTGGGCGCGACGCCCAGGACCCTCCCGCGGTGGATGACCACCGCGCAGTTGAGGACCCGGGTGCCGTGCACGAGCGGGGCACCTACGGCGAGGACGGGCAGCAGATCGGTCGACGCCGCGACGATCTCGGCCACGGCGTCGTCGACCGCGGCCAGCAACGTGTCCTGCAGGAACAGGTCGTCGGCGGAGTAGCCAGACAGCGCGAGCTCCGGGAAGATCGCGACCGCGACCCCTTCCTCGTGGCACTCGCGGGCCTGGGCGAGGACGGCCCGGGCATTGGCGGCGGGATCCGCGACGGCCACCGGGATGGTGCAGGCCGCGATCCTCGCGAAACCCTGGTCGTACGCCGAGTAGAACTCCACGCGCCGAGTCTCGCACGCAGTGACCGATGAGTTCACGCCCCGCCGCCGGTCAACATCGTGGAGACCGCCGCCCAGCAGAAGGGGAGTCCATGACCTCGATCAGCCCGTGCCTGTGGTTCGACGACAACCTGGAGGAGGCCGCCACCTTCTACACCGCGATCTTCCCGAACTCCTCGGTCGGGCACATCGCCCGCTACACCGAGGCCGGTCCTGGCGAGCCGGGCACCGCGATGGCCGGTGACTTCGACCTGGACGGCTTGACCTTCCGCGGCATCAACGGCGGCCCACAGTTCGCCGGGTTCACCGAGTCCGTCTCGTTCTCCGTCTCCTGCAAGGACCAGGCGGAAGTCGACCACTACTGGAACGCGCTGACCGACGGCGGCGAGGAGTCGATGTGCGGCTGGCTCAAGGACCGGTTCGGCCTGTCCTGGCAGATCGTCCCCGAGCGTCTCTACGAACTGGTCTCCGACCCCGACCCCGCCCGGGCGAAGGCAGCCAGCGAGGCGATGCTCGGGATGCGCAAGATCGTGATCGCCGACCTGGAGTCCGCTGCGAACAGCGTCTGAGCTGGCCGGGGGCGTGATAGACCCGGTCCATGCCGATCGCCGAGACCCCGGAGCCGCCGTACACCGCGGTGATCTTCACCTCGACCCGCACCCCCGGGGACAACGGCTACGCGCAGATGCTGCAGCGGATGGAGACTCTGGCCGCGGAGCAGCCCGGCTACCTGGGCATCGAGTCCGTCAAGGACGGTCCCGATGGGATCACGGTCTCCTACTGGCGCGGCGAGTCGGACGCGGCTGCGTGGAAGCAGGTCGCGGATCACCTTGTCGCGCAGCAGCGCGGCCAGCAGGTCTGGTACGACGAATACCGGGTGCGGGTCGCCACCGTCGGCCGCGACTACGGACGGGGCTGAGGTGCTCGAGCCGCCGTCGTACGTGACCGAAGCCGAGGTCCTGGCCAGCCTGCGGGACCACTGGGACCGCGAGGTCACCGACCTCGTGCACCTGCCGGTCGGCTTCGGCGCGCACCACTGGCAGGCGTCGGGCTCCCGGCACGACTGGTTCGTCACCCTCGATGCGCTGCTCCCCCGGCACACGCCGGAGAGCCTCGAGGCGGCGTACGCCGGCGCGGCAGCGCTCTGCGCGGACGGTCTGGAGTTCGTGCTGGCCGCGTGCCCCTCCCTCGACGGCGGCTACACGGTGCCGCTGGCCGGTGGGTCGCTCTCCGTCACCCCGTGGCGCGACGGCACGCCCGGCAACGGCTCGATGCCGACAGCCCGGGCCGCGGCCACCCGTGAGTGGCTCGACCGGTTGCACGCCGCGGCGACGCCCCCCGGCCTACCGCGCTGGCGGCCGATGGTCGGCGTGGATCTGGCCGATGACCTCGCGGCCCGGACCGGCCGTCCCTGGGACACCGGACCGCAGGGCGAAAGGGCACGCACCGCGATGAGGTCGAAGCTATGCGAGATCGAGGCGTGGTCCGCGGCCTACCACCGTCTGGCTGCTCACGCGCGAGAGCGCCCCTGGGTGGCCACGCACGGCGAACCGAAGAGCCGCAACCAGCTCGACACTCCCGAGGGGACGCTGCTGGTGGACTGGGAGTCGCTGAAGCTCGCTCCCCGCGAGCGCGACCTGCGCACCCTGGTCGTGGCCGGCCACCCGCAGCCGGATGGCGACCCGGACATGGTGGAGATGTTCGACCTCGAGTGGCGGCTGGACGAGATCTCGGCGTACGCGACCTGGTTCGAGTCGCCGCACGCCGGCACCGACGACGACCGGATCGCCCTCGGCGGGCTCCTCTCCGAGCTCGAGCGCGCGTGACCGCCGCCACAACGCCAGACCCCCCGCGCGGGACTAGCCTGAGCAACATGACCACCCAGTCCCCGGGCCCCGAGGAGACCGCGCCCTACCGTTCCGGGCCGGCGCAGGCCGGTGCCGCGAAGCCCCTCAAGCGGATCCGCACCCAGCACCTGCGAGAGATGAAGCAGCGCGGCGAGAAGTTCGCGATGCTCACCGCCTACGAGCAGTACGCCGCCCAGACCTTCGACGAGGCCGGGATCGAGGTCCTTCTGGTCGGCGACAGCGCCTCCAACAACGTCTACGGCAACGAGACCTCGCTGCCGGTCACGGTCGAGGAGCTCCTCCCCCTCACCCGCGCCGTCTCGCGCTCGGTCCACCGTGCCCTCGTGGTCGGCGACCTGCCGTTCGGGTCCTACCAGGCCTCGCCCCAGCAGGCCTACGCCACGGCGGTCCGGTTCATGAAGGAGGGCGGCGCCCACTGCGTCAAGCTCGAGGGCGGCCGGGAGATGGTGCCGCACATAGAGCTCCTCACCCGGGGCGGTGTGCCGGTGATGGCCCACATCGGGTTCACGCCGCAGTCCGAGCACGCCCTCGGCGGCTACCGCGTCCAGGGCCGCGGCGAGGCCGCCCACCGGATCCTCGACGACGCCAAGTACGTCGAGGCAGCGGGCGCGTTCGCCGTCGTCATGGAGATGGTGCCGGGCGACGTGGCCGCCCAGGTCACCCACGAGCTGTCGATCCCGACCATCGGCATCGGCGCCGGTCCCAGCTGCGACGGCCAGGTCCTGGTCTGGCAGGACGCCTTCGGGCTCCGGACCGGCCGGATGGCCAAGTTCGTGAAGCAGTACGCCGACGTGCACGGCGTACTCCTCGACGCGGCGCGGGCCTATGCCGACGAAGTTCGCTCCGGCACCTTCCCAGGCCCGGAGCACACCTTCTGACATTGCGGTCGTGTGCTCAAGTGGCTGCCAGGGCGATCACCTGAGCACACGAGGCATGCCTGTGGAGGGGCGTTTGCACGGGGACGTGCGGCAACCGACGATCCCGGGGCATGACGGAGGAGTCGTGGAGGCACCTGGCCGGTGTGCAGGCCGGAATCGTGTCGCAACATCAGCTCACTGAGCTGGGCGTGTCCCGATCCTTCGTCCGCCACCAGCTTCGCGCACGCCGGTGGGTCAAGCGGACGAGCTCGGTGTTCAGCACCACCACCGGCCCGCTTTCCGAGGAGCAGCGGCTGTGGCAGGCCGTCCTCCATGCCGGACCGACGGCCCTGCTCGGCGGACTCACCGCCGCCGGGTTGCAGGGGATGAGGAACTGGTCCCGTGACCACATCACCGTCCTGGTGGATGACGAGCTCTCGTTCGATCCACTCGAGGGAGTGTGCTTCTTTCGATCCCGCCGGCCGCTCGCCAGCATGCGGTCGGCGCGGGCCCTTCCCGTGTGTCAGCTCGAGCCCGCAGTCCTGCTCTTCGCCGGGTACGAGCCGAACCGGCGAACGGCGCACGGTGCCGTCACGGCTACTGTCCAGCAGCGTCTGACGACCCCGGATCGGCTTGCCGCCTGGTTGGCGCGGATGTCTCCCCTGAGACGGGCGCCCGAGTTCCGGGCCCTCCTGCGCGACATCTCGGGTGGCGCGCACTCGCTGTCGGAGGTGGATCTGCGCCGCGCCTGCAGAGAGTTCGCGGTCGCCACCCCACGCGGCCAGAAGGGTCGACTGGATCGCGCGGGACGTCGCCGGTGGACGGATGCCGAGTGGGACCTTCCCGACGGGTCAGTGCTCGTGCTCGAGTCGGACGGCGCCTTTCATGACGACGTACTGCAGGCGGCAGCCGACAAGTCCCGACATCGCAAGCTGGCGACACGTCGACGCATCATCGTCAGCTGCTCGGCGTACGAGCTGCGCTATGAGCCCCGGTCCGTCATGGACGACCTGATCGCGCTGGGAGCGCCCCGAACCTTCTAGCACCTCGTGTGCTCAAGTGGCTGCCAGGGCGACCGCTTCAGCACACGACCCGCTCAGGCGGTCCATCCGAACAGCGCCCCGCCGAGGTTCAGCGCGACGAACCAGAGCACCGCGAGCGCGACCGGGATCCAGGGCACCCAGGTGGGGTGGAGCGACCACCAGGCGGTGGCGACGAAGAGCGCGAGTGCCCAGATGACCAGCAGGACGACGACCGCCCACCACGGAGCCAGCAGGCCGCTGGCGGCGTACAGGAAGAACACGCAGGCCATCCCGGCCATGCCGACGAACGGCCAGGGAGAGACCTTCTCAGTCCTCGCCATCGTTCCAGTTGGGGTCGTTGTCCCACTCCTCGTTGCGCTCCTGGGCCTTCTCGAGCGC
>DASSJR010000313.1:0-4872 GCA_035691135.1 Nocardioides sp.
CGGGCCCGCGTCTCGGCCATCCGGGGTGTCAACGTCGACGGTGTCATGCGGACCCTGCTGACCCGAGGGCTGGTCGAGGAGGCGGGGCAGGACCAGTCGTCGGGGGCGAACCTCTACCGGACGACTCGCTACTTCATGGAGCGGATCGGCGTCACCACGCTCGACGAGCTGCCCGAGCTGGCGCCGTACCTCCCGGACCTGAGCGACATGGAAGACGAGCTCGAGTCGGTGGCGGTGAGCTCCGGGGCCGCCCCTGCCGACGAGGGGTCGGCCGGCGAGGAAGGGGCGTGACCGAACCCGACGAGGGTCTGGTGCGGCTGCACAAGCTGCTCGCCCAGTCGGGCATCGCGTCACGTCGCAAGTGCGAGGAGCTGATGCTCGCGGGACTGGTCGTGGTGGACGGCGAGGTCGTCACGCGACTCGGCACCAAGATCGACCCTCGCACCGCGGTGATCCGGGTCGACGGGAAGCGGCTCCCGCCGGTGTCGGAGCACGTCTACCTGGCGCTGAACAAGCCGCGGGGCGTGGTCTCGACCATGTCCGACCCCGAGGGACGGCGGACCCTGCAGGACCTGGTCTCCGAGCGGCCCGAGCGGCTGTTCCACGTCGGCCGGCTCGACACCGACACCTCGGGCCTGATCCTGCTCACCAACGACGGCGACTTCGCCCACCGGATGGCGCACCCGTCGTACGAGGTGGACAAGACCTACGTCGCAGAGGTCGAGGGCGACGTCTCCACGGCGACGATCCGGACCCTGCTCGGGGGTGTCACCCTCGACGACGGGCCGGTCACGGTGTCGAAGGCGCGGCTGGTGACGAGCGCTCCCGGGAAGTCGGTCGTGGAGCTGGTCATCCATGAGGGCCGCAACCGGATCGTCCGTCGCCTCCTGGACCACGTCGGCCACCCCGTGCGCAGGCTCACCCGTACCGCGATCGGGCCGGTGGGACTCGGACGGCTCAAGGGCGGCGAGCTCCGCGACCTCACCCTCGGCGAGCTCGGCGAGCTGCTGGACAACGCCCGGTTGTGAGCACCGACCTGCGCCCCAAAGCGGGCCCCGTGAGGGTGCACCGGTGGCCGGAGTTCTTCACCCCAGCCATCCGAGGCGCATACTGGCAGTAATGACACCTTCGCCCGCGCGGCGGCGACATCTCGCCAGCAGTCCTTTCCCTCCTGACCCGGAGCCGGTCCTCGAGCAGTTCGAGTGCGGCGACCTGGTCTCTCACGACTCGTATGGCATGGGTCGCGTTGTCGCAGCGGAGGTGGCCGCAGTGACAGTCGACTTCCGCACGCAGACGGTGCGCATCCCGAGCCCGTTCCGCAAGCTGTCCAAGCTGTAGTACGCGGGCGTTCGCCCGACGACGTTATCCAGGTGCCGATCGAACGAGATGGCCCGACAATGTCGTCATGCCCACGTCCAGCCAGTGGCTCGCCTTCCTGATCGCCTCGATCCTGTTCATCCAGGTGCCGGGCCCGAGCCTGCTGTTCACGATCGGCCGCGCGCTGACCGTGGGCCGGCGCGATGCGCTGCTCTCGGTGGTCGGCAACGGACTGGGGCTGGTCGTCCAGGTCGGCTTCGTCGCTCTCGGACTGGGGGCGCTCGTGTCCGCCAGCGCTGCGGCCTACACGGTCCTCAAGCTGGCCGGGGCAGCGTACGTCGTGTGGCTGGGCGTCTCGGCGATCCGGCACCGGGCAGACGCCCGGGTCGCGCTCGAGCGTCCCGGGCGGGCCCCCGCCACCCGTGGGCACGCCGTCCGCACCGGCGTGATCGTCGGCCTGACCAACCCGAAGACGATCGTGTTCTTCGCGGCGTTCCTCCCGCAGTTCACCGGCGACTCCGGCCCGGCCACCGTGCAGCTGGCCGTGCTCGGCGTCGTGTTCGCCGTCCTCGCCGTGTGCTCCGACAGCCTGTGGGCCCTGGGCGGAGGGAAGGCGCGAGACTGGTTCGCCGGGAAGCCTCGGCGGCTCGACTCGCTGGGAGCGACCGGTGGCGGGATGATGGTCGCGCTCGGCGTCACCCTCGCCGCCAGCGAGTGACCCCTGGCCCTGGAGCTGGAGTGGGCAGCCTGAACCCGGCAGTCGTGTCTCGCTAGCCTGTGGCCCATGTCGGTGCGGGCGGTGCGGGGAGCGACCCAGCTGGAGGTGGACGACCGCGACCACATGCTCGACCGGGTCGCGGAGATGGTGCTCGACGTCATGGAGTCCAACGACCTGGCCGTCGACGACTTCATCTCGGTGATCTTCACCGCGACGTCGGACCTGGTGGCGGAGTTCCCGGCGTACGCCGCCCGTCAGCTCGGGTTCGGCGACGTGCCCCTGATCTGCGCCCGCGAGCTGGAGATCGACGGCTCCATGCCCCGGGTCGTGCGGATGCTCGCCCATGTCGAGTCCGACCTGCCCAGGTCCGAGATGACCCACTGCTACCTGCACGGCGCGGCCACGCTGCGCAAGGACCTCACCCGGACCCGGGAGGTGCCCGACGATGAGTGAGGGACTGACCGGTCCTGTCGAGGTGGTCGGCACCGGCATGATCGGGACCTCCGTCGGGCTGGCGTGCCGCCGGGTGGGCCTCGACGTCATCCTCAGCGACCGGTCGGCCGAGCACGTGCGCACCGCTTCCGGGCTCGGCGCCGGCAGGCCCCGGCAGTCGGAGGACCGTCCACAGCTGGTCGTGGTGGCGGTGCCGCCCGACCACCTCGGCGCGGCCATCCGGGACGCGCTGGACACCTCCGGGGCGACCGTCACCGACGTGGGCAGCATCAAGACGGAGCCGCTGCGGGTCGCGGCCGCCTCCCCGGCGGTGGACCGGTACGTCGGCAGCCACCCGATGGCGGGCAGCGAACGCTCCGGCCCGCTGGCGGCCAGTGCCGCCCTTTTCGACGGTCGACCGTGGGCGATCACCCCTCACGACAGCTCTGCCCCTCAGGGTGTCGCCCTGGTCGAGGAGCTGGCCCGGACCTGTGGGGGAGTGCCCGTGCGGATGACCCCCGAGCAGCACGACCACGCGGTCGCCCGCGGTCACGGCGTCCTGCAGCGCGTCCAGCTCCTCGCGGACCTCGGCCAGGACGCCGCGGAGGGCGTCGGCGTTGAGGCTGATGATCTGCTGCCAGAGGTCGGGGTCGCCACCGGCCACCCGCGTCACGTCGCGTACGCCCTGGCCTGAGAGCGCCAGGTGCTCCGGCGGAGCTCCGGTCAGCCGGGCGGCCGTCAGCACCGCGAGCAGGTGCGGGAGGTGGGAGGTCCGGGCCACCGCGTGGTCGTGCTCCTCGGGGGTCATCCGCACCGGGACTCCCCCGCACACGCGGGCCAGCTCCTCCACGAGCCGGACTCCCCCGGGATCGGAGGTGTCGTGCGGGGTGACCGCCCACGGCCGGCCGTCGAAGAGTGCGGCACTGGCCGCCAGCGGGCCGGAGCGTTCGCTGCCGGCCATGGGGTGCCCGCCGACGTACCTCCCGACCGCCGGGGATCCCGCAGCGACGCGCAGCGGCTCGGTCTTGATGCTGCCGACGTCGGTGACCGTCGCGTCGGAGGCCTCCAGCGCCGCGCGGATGGCCTCGCCCAGGTGGTCGGGCGGCACAGCGACCACGACCAGCTGGGGGCGATCCTCGGGTCGCCGAGGTCTGCCGGCGCCGAGGCCCGACGCGGTGCGCACGTGCTCCTCGGCCAGGTCGCTCAGCAGCACCTCGACACCGACCCGGCGGCAGGCGAGACCGACCGACGTGCCGAGCATCCCGGTGCCGATCACCTCCACGGGCCCGGTCAGCAGCTCACTCATCGGGGACCTCGCGGGTCCGGGTCAGGTCCTTGCGCAGCGTGGCCGCACCATGGAGGTAGCAGTGGGTGATGTCCCTCTTGGGCAGGTCCGACTCGACGTGGGCGAGCATTCGGACCACCCGGGGCATGGAGCCTTCGATCTCCAGCTCACGGGCGCAGATCAGCGGCACCTCCCCGAACCCGAGCTGGCGGGCGGCGTACGCCGGGAACTCCGCCACCAGGTCCGCGGTCGCGGTGAAGATGACCGAGATGAAGTCGTCGACCTCCAGCCCGTTGCTGTGCATGACGTCGAGGACCATCTCCGCGACCCGGTCGAGCATGTGGTCGCGGTCGTCCACCTCCAGCTGGGTCGCTCCCCGCACCGCCCGCACAGACATGGGCCACAGGCTAGCGAGGTACGACGGCCGGGTTCAGGCTGCCCACTCCGGCACCCGGGTCGAGGGCCAGGGTCACTCGCTGGCCGCGAGGGTGACGCCGAGCGCAATCATCATCCCGCCACCGGTCGCCCCCAGGGTGTCGAGCCGCCGGGGCTTCCCGGCGAACCAGTCGCGCGCCTTCCCCGCACCCAGTGCCCACAGGCTGTCGGAGCACACGGCGAGGATCGCGAATGCGACACCGAGCAGGGCCAGCTGCAGGGTGGCCGGGCCGGAGTCGCTGGTGAACTGCGGCAGGAACGCGGCGAAGAACACGATCGTCTTCGGGTTGGTGACACCGACGATCACGCCGGTGCGAACGGCGTGGCCACGGGTGGCGGGTGCTCGCCCGGGGCGCTCGAGCGCGACCCGGGCGTCTGCCCGGTGCCGGATCGCCGAGACGCCCAGCCACACGACGTACGCCGCCCCGGCCAGCTTGAGCACCGTGTAGGCCGCGGCGCTCGCGGACACGAGCGCCCCCAGTCCGAAAGCCACGAAGCCGACCTGGACGACCAGCCCGAGTCCGTTGCCGACCACCGAGAGCAGCGCATCACGGCGACCCACGGTCAAGGCGCGGCCGATCGTGAAGAGCAGGCTCGGGCCCGGCACCTGGATGAACAGGATCGAGGCGATCAGGAAAGCGAGCCACTGACTGGACGTGGGCATGCCAACATTGTCGGGCCATCT
>DASSJR010000314.1:0-6011 GCA_035691135.1 Nocardioides sp.
TCCTCGCGCACGCCCGCGAGTGGCAGCGACTCGAGGCGCTGGTGGGGCAGCGCCGACTGAGCGGTGCCGAGAGCGACGAGCTCGTCGAGCGCTACCAGCAGGTGGCCACCCATCTCTCGGTGGTCCGCACCTCCGCGGCCGACCCGACGCTCGTGGCCCACCTGTCGTCGCTCCTCGCCCGGGCACGGAACCGGGCCGCGGGCACGCACGTGACCACCTGGCGCAACGTGGCGTCCTTCTTCACCGAGAGGTTCCCGGCGGCGCTCTACCGGCAGCGTCGGTGGTGGCTCGGCGTGATGGCCGCCAACGTGGTGGTCACCGCGGTGATGCTGCTGTGGCTTCTGCAGCACCCGGCTGTCGAACAGAGCATGATGTCTCCTGCGGACATCCAGGACCTCGTGAACCGTGACTTCGAGGGCTACTACAGCGAGCACGCCGCGACCCATTTCGCCGCCCAGGTCTGGATCAACAACGCCTGGGTGGCCGCGCTGTGCGTGGCCTTCGGCATCCTCGGCTTCCCGGTCGTCTACCTGTTGTTCTCCAACATCGCCCGGATCGCGCTCATCGGGTCGATCATGCACCGCGCCGACCACGGCGCCCACTTCTGGGGACTGATCCTCCCGCACGGGCTGCTCGAGCTGACCGCGGTGTTCGTCGCCGGCGGGGTCGGGTTGCGGCTGTTCTGGTCCTGGGTCGAGCCGGGCGAGCTGACCCGGTCCCAGTCGATGGCCCGGGAGGGCCGCTCTGCCGGGACGGTGGTGCTGGGGCTGGTCGCGGTGCTCATGGTCTCGGGGATCATCGAGGCGTTCGTGACCCCCTCCGGTCTTCCCACCTGGGCCAGGATCGGCATCGGGGTGCTGGCCGAGGCCGTGTTCTTCGCCTACGTCTTCGTCGTCGGCAGGTCCGCCGCGCGGCGAGGGCACACCGGCGACCTGGACGCCTCGCTCCTCGAGGACCGGGTCGCCACCCAGGCATAGCGCCGGATCCGCGGCCTGCCAGGAGGTCAGAGCAGCCCGCGCGCCTTCAGGTCGAGGTAGTGGTCGGCCAGGGCCGGGGGCAACCGCTCGGCGTCGGTGTCGACGACGTGGACCCCGAGTGCGTGGAGCAGCTCGGCGGTCCGGCGCCGGCGGTGCAGCACCTGCTCGGCCGCGGCGGCGTCGTAGACCTGAGCGAGGTCGTCGCGCGATGTCGCGAGCCGGTCGAGAGCGGGGTCCCGGACCGAGGCCAGGACGACCCGGTGGTGTCGGGTGAGCGTCGGCAGCACCGGGAGCAGGCCCTCCTCGAGGGCCGACGGCTCCAGGGGCGTGAGGAGCACGACCAGCGCATGACGCCGGCCCAGCCCGGTGACGGCCCCGGCCAGCGCGGACCAGTTGGCCTCCGCGATCACCGGCTCGAGGTCGGCCATCGACTCCTGCAGGTTCCGCGCCACGTCGCGGCCGCCGGTCGCCCGGAGCCGACTGCGGACGCGCCGGTCCCCGGCCAGGAAGTCGACACGGTCGCCGGCGCGGGCGGCGAGGGCCGCGAGCAGCAGCGCGGCGTCCATCGCCGAGTCCAGCCGGGGTACGTCGTCGACGCGGCCGGCCGACACGCGGGAGGTGTCGAGCACCAGGACCACCCGACGGTCGCGCTCCGGCTGCCAGGTCCTCACCACCACGCCGTCGGAGCGCGCGGTGGCCCGCCAGTCGATCGAACGGACGTCGTCGCCGCGGACGTACTCCCGCAGCGAGTCGAACTCGGTGCCCTGTCCCCGCACCCGGACCGCCGACCGACCGTCCAGCTCCCGCAACCGGGCCAGTCGGCTCGGCAGGTGCTTGCGGGAGTCGAAGGGGGGCAGGGCGCGGACGGTCCCGGGGACGATCCGGGTGGCCTGTCTCGCCGCCAGCCCCAGCGGTCCGGGAGATCGGACGGTCACCCCGAACGCCCGCAGGTCGCCGCGGCGGCGGGGCAGGAGAGGGGTCCTCAGCAGGGTGCGGTCGCCCGGCCCGAGCCGGACCCGGTGCCGGTTGCCCGAGGCGCCGGCCGTCGGTTGCCACGCGTCGCGCACCTGGGGGCGTATCGGGCGTCCGGTCTCGTTCGCGGCCACGAGCACGGTCTCCGTCGGCTGGCCGAGCCGGACGGTCTCCAGGGGGCGGCGGGTCAGCGACAGCCGGTCGGGCCGCGGTGCCAGCGCCCAGTCGACGAGGATCAGCACCACGACCACGAGCAGCCACAGCCAGACCGTGCCCCGGGCCGGACGGAGCACGACGGGCAGCAGGCCCAGCAGCAGGAGGAGGGGCACCCGGCCCGAGAGCGCCATCAGGACACCGGTCCGTCCAGCACCGTCACCGGGGCACCGGGACCGACCCGAGCGCGGACGAGAGCACCTGGTCGACGTCCACGCCCTCCAGCTCGGCCTCCGGCCGCAGCCCCAGCCGATGCACCAGGGTGGCGTGTGCCAACGACTTCACGTCGTCGGGCGTCACGAAGTCGCGGCCGCTCAACCAGGCCCACGCTCGCGCCGCCCGAAGCAGGGCGGTGGCGCCGCGGGGGCTGACGCCGAGGCTCAGTGACGGGGACTCCCGCGTGGCGCGGGCGATGTCGACGACGTACCCGGCGACGTCAGGGGAGATCGACACCCTGCCTACGGCGACCTGGCCGGCCTCGATGTCGGCGGCTCCGGCCACGGGCGACACCCCGGCTCCGGCGACGTCCCGCGGGTCGAACCCCTCGGCATGCCGCCGCAGGATCTCGAGCTCGGCCTCCCGGTCAGGGATCGGCAGCACGACCTTGACCAGGAACCGGTCGAGCTGGGCCTCCGGGAGCGGGTAGGTGCCTTCGTACTCGATCGGGTTCTGGGTGGCGGCCACCAGGAACGGGCGCGGCAGGGGGCGCGAGACCCCGTCGACCGAGACCTGCCCCTCCTCCATCGCCTCGAGCAGCGCGGATTGGGTCTTGGGCGGCGTCCGGTTGATCTCGTCGGCCAGGAGCAGGTTGGTGAACAACGGGCCTTTCCGGAACGACAGCTCGCCCTGTTTGTTGTCGATCACCATCGAGCCGGTGATGTCACCCGGCATCAGGTCGGGGGTGAACTGCACCCGGCGGGTTTCCACCGACAACGCGGCCGCGAGCGCGCGGACCAGCAGGGTCTTGGCCACTCCCGGGACGCCCTCCATCAGCACGTGCCCTCCGCACAGAAGAGCGACGAGGAGGCCGGAGACGGCAGCGTCCTGGCCCACGACCGCCTTGGCGACCTCGGTCCGGACGGCGGCCAGCCGCTCGCGGGCCCGGTCGTGGTGCGGGCCGGCGGCGGTCGAAGTGACGGGCTCGGTCATGTGCGTCGTACCTCTCTGTCGAGCTCGGCCAGCCTGCGGGCCAGCGTGATCAGGTCCTGGTCGTTCCGTGGCGGCGTGTCCGGGCCCAGCAGTGCGGCCACCTCGTCCTGGTCGCGACCGGTGTGCCGGGCCACCTCGGAAACGAGGAGGGGATCCGTCGGTCCCGTGAGGCCCAGCCGGGTCGCGGCCCGGGTGCGGCTCGCCTGCCGGAGCGCCTCGGCTGCGTGCGGACGGTCGCGTGCCTTGCGGTAGAGCCGCCCGCGGGCCTGGGTGGTCTCGATCGCCTTCACCACGACCGGCAGTGGTTCGGTGGCGAGTGGCCCGAGCCTGCGGGCTCGCCACACGACGAGGGCGACGGCCGCGAGGGCGCCCAGCCACAGGCCGGGCCCGATCCAGCGGGGGATCAGCGTCTCGAGGCTGACCCCGTCGCCGGCCGGGAGGTCGTCGATGGTGGGGACGTACCAGACGAGCCGGTCGTGCTGCCCGAGGAGGCGTACGGCGGCCGCCGCGTTGTCGGCGCGCAGGATCTGGTCGTTGGTGAGGGCCTGGGAGGCCCCGAACAGCATGACGTCCCCGTTCTGCACGACCAGCGACCCGTCCTCGTCGCGGAAGCACCCGTCCGCCGGGTAGGCCAGAGCCCGGTCGGCCTCGACGGTGAGGTCGGCGAACAGCGGGTCGGAGCACGCCGCCTGCCAGCCACCGTCCTGCGTGACCCGCGACGGCGCCTCGAACGGCCCGATGAGGTCCACCAGCCCCGGTGCCGGATCCACCAGTACCAGCAGTGCTCCGCGGGTGTGCGCGAGCAGGCGGCCGGTGGTCGACTCGCCGAGCAGCTCGGTCGACGTGACGACGACGGTCGTGTCGGGCACCTCGGCGGCTTCGAGCGCCTCGGCGTCGCGCGCCACGGTGAGGTCGACGCCCTGGTCCTCGAGCACCCGGGCGAGGGCCTGTGCGCCGCCCGGTCCGGGGTTGTCCGGGTCGAGAGGGGTGCCGGTCCGGGCCCCGCCGCCGAGCAGGACCACGACGGCGACCGCCACCGCCAACCCCAGAGTGATCACCAGGGCGGTCGCGTGACGGGCGAGGAATCCACGCTCCGGCCAGCGGACCCGGGTGTCGGTCCCGGATCCCCCGCTCATCGCCTGGCTCCGGCCAGCTCGTCGTCGAGGAGCAGCACGCCCGTGGCCTGCTCCGCTGTCGCCGGGCGGTCGCCGTAGAGCACCAGGTCGAACAGCAGAGCGTTGTCGCCGACGGCAGCGCCGTGTTGGGGGTACTCCGTCGCCAGCAACAGTGCCACCTCGTGCGCCGTGGCGCCGGGGGAGTCGTCCAGCCGGCCGCGCTCGACCTGACGGACCGCCAGGGCACGGAAGCCGTCGACGAGCGCCTCCTCCGGTCGGCCGTCCGCCAGCGCGGCCTCGGCCCGGGCCCGCAGCTCGGCAGCGGTGACGACCTCGTGGGTGAGTACGGCTCCGGTCGCGGTGCGGGCACGGCGAGTGCGCTGGATGCGCGAGAGGAACCAGACGAGGGCGCCGAGCAGGAGCAGGAAGATCAGCATCGCGGCGGCCGTCGCCAGGAGCCCTGCGCTCTCCAGCCCGCCCCCGAGGTGGCGCTCCCACCAGGTGATCAGGCGTTCGACGATGTTCTGCTGGTGGTACTCCGGGTCCAGGAGTTCGCGTTGCAACCAGGACCGTGCTTCGTCCGGCGACGGGTCGAGGGGTGCGTCCGCCGTCGACGCGAGGGCGCGGAGCAGCAGGATCACGACGCGGTGATCCCCGCCTGGGTCATCAGCTCGACGTCGTAGGCCTCCTTGCGGATACGTTGGTCGAGGTACTGGAGCGAGGTCACGGCGCCGGTGAACGGGGCGACGAAGGCTGCGGTCAGCACCGTCGTGACCGCCTGGATGACGACCAGCCCGAGCAGCTCGTACTGCGGTCCCAGGGCCGTGATCGCGATCCCGCCGACAAATCCGAGTGGGGCGCCGAGCACCTGACCGGCGACCCCGGTGATGAGCCCGGTCAGGAGCGCGATGCCGAAGATCCGCCAGAACTGGCGATGGCTGAGCCGGAAACCGCGCCCGATCGCGCCGAACACCCCGACGTCCTCGAGCATCAGGGCCGGAACAGGCAGGTAGCTCACCCGGATCGACAGCCAGACGAACAGGCAGATGAAGGCCGGCACCGTGATCAGGCCCCAGATCACCACCGGCGCAGCGCTGTCGGCCGCGAACACCACGAGGAGCCAGGCGCCGACGTAGGCCGCAAGCAGAGCTGTGGCGCCGAAGGTCAGCAGGAACGAGGTGCCGATCAGGCGCCAACGCTTCCCCTGGGTCGCGCGCCACGCCTCGCCGAGGCTCAGCCGGCGGCCGACCGCGGCAGCCGCCGTGACATGGGCGACCATGCCGGTGACCAGGATCGTGCCGACGTACTGCAGCAGCGCGCCCAGGACGAAGGCGCCCACCGACACGACCAGCCCCACCAGGTCGGCCGTTCCGAGGTCGCCCCCATCCAGCGTCAGGTCGACCGACCAGGTGAAGGCCGCCGTGACCAGGAGCGGCAGCGCCATCGCGGCCGCGGCCACCAGCACCGCCGACCCCACCGTGGCCTTCGGGTTGTAGCGGATGATCCGGAACGCCGCGTCGTAGATGTCACCGAGGCCCAGCGGGCGCAGCGGCATCGCTCCCGGCTTGTGGGCGGCACCGAGCAT
>DASSJR010000315.1:0-8550 GCA_035691135.1 Nocardioides sp.
CGTGGTGACCCGGATGACCGCGAACCCCTCCGACGGCCCGTCCCGCCCGGCGGAGGCCGTGATGACGGTGGGTTGGGGAGGGGTGAGCCGGATCGACCTCGAGCCGGCCGGCTGCACCGACCCCCAGTGCGACGCCGACCACGGCTACACCGGCGTCTTCGCCTCCGACGACTTCTCCCTGCGGGTCTCTGCCGCCGCCGACGGCGGTGACGCCGTGGGCGGCCTGCTGTCCTTCGCGGAGTCACTCTCCGCCAGGACGCACGGGGCGTGAATCAGGACCACGGCTTCGTCCAGCCGGCCTATCAGGAGCGGTCCCTAGCCGACGTCGTCCCGGCGGTCGCCGAGGCCCTCGACTGCTCGATCGGAGAGGCTCCGGCACGTCTGGTGCTGCCCGAGGCCGGGTCGTACGTCGTGTTCCTGGTCGACGGGCTGGGCGCCGAGCAGCTGCGCAGGCACGCGCACGCCGCGCCGTACCTCTCCTCGTTGCTCGCCGGCCAGGAGGTGGCCACGGCCGGGGTGCCGTCGACGACCGTGACCAGCCTGACCTCGCTCGGTACCGGCCTGCCACCGGGGACCCATGGGCTGGTCGGCTTCACCTCCCGGATCCCGGGAACCGATCAGCTCCTGAACGCCCTGCGCTGGAACAAGTCGATCGACCCGACCCAGTGGCAACCCCACCCGACAGCCTTCGCGCGGCTGGCCGGGAAGGGGGTGAGCGTGACCAGCGTCAACAAGCGCGAGTTCCGTGGCAGCGGGCTGACGGTGGCCTCCCAGCGCGGCGCCGAGTTCGTCGGCGCAGACCGGGTCGGGGAGCGGATCGCCGCCGTGGTGGCCGCCTCAGCCGCCCGGCCGTCGCTGACCTACATGTACGACGGCGACCTCGACTGGACCGGGCACCGGTACGGCGTGAGGTCCAGCCAGTGGCTCCAGCAGCTGGCCATGGTCGACGCCGAGGCCGAGCAGCTGCGCGAGACGCTGCCGTCCTCGACCCGCCTGGTCGTGGTGGCCGACCACGGCATGCTCGACAGTCCGACGGACCGCCGGGTCGACGTCGACGAGGTCACCGAGCTGCGCGAGGGCGTCGTGTTGATCGGCGGGGAGGCACGCTTCCGGCACCTCTACTGCCGCGGCGGCGCGGTCGACGACGTGGTGGCGACGTGGCGGTCGCTGCTAGGAGACCGGGCCGAGGTGCTCACCCGCGACGAGGCGGCCGGGCGAGGCTGGTTCGGGACGCTGCTGCCCGCCGTACGTCCCCGGATCGGTGACGTGGTGGTGGCCTGCCGCGACGACCACGCAATCGTCTCGACCGCCGACTTCTCCTACGAGGCCACGCTGGTGGGGCTGCACGGGTCGCTCACGGCGGAGGAGATGCTGATACCGCTCCTGGTGTCCTGAGTCGGGGGTCAGCCGAACGGAAGGGGCTCGGGAGCCAGGCTGACCGCCTTGGCCCGGGCGGCGGTGAGTCGGCGACGATGGTGCTGGCGGCAGAGCACCTCGTAGGCCACGTCGGCCGGTTGCTCGTCGGGGTTCTCGACGTCTCCGACCACGATCACGTCGCCCTCGGTGACCATCACGCCGTTCTCGGTGCGGGCGTTGTGGGTCGCGCGCTTGCCGCACCAGCAGAGCGCCTCGACCTGGAGCACGTTCATCCGGTCGGCGAGCTCGACGAGTCGACCGCTGCCCGGGAACATCAGGCTGCGGAAGTCGGTGAGGATACCGAAGGCGAAGACATCGATCTGGAGCTCGTCGACCACCCGGGCCAGCTGGTCGATCTGGTCGGGCGAGTAGAACTGCGCCTCGTCACAGATCAGGTAGTCGATCCGGCCGCCCTGGGTGAGGTTCTCGACGACGTACCTCCAGAAGTCGAAGCCGGGCTCGACCTCGATCGCGTCGTGGGTGAGCCCGAGGCGGCTGGAGAGGGTCGCCTCGCCGGCCCGGTCGTGGGTGGTGAAGATCCGGCCGACCCGCCCCCGCGCGGCGTGGTTGTGGTTGGTCTGCAGGGCGAGGGTGCTCTTGCCCGAGTCCATGGTGCCGGTGAAGAAGTGCAGTTCAGCCACGGGGCGTGATCCTGTCACAGGTGTCTCCGGCAGGATGACGGCCATGACCGGCCCGCTGATCTCCGCCGCGCGTCTCTCCGGCCGCCTCGACCGCGTGACCGTGCTGGACGTCCGCTACCGGATGGGTGGACCGCCGGGCTTCGACCAGTTCGTCGGGGGCCACATCCCTGGCGCGGCCTACGTCGACCTGGACGCGGCGCTGGCCGCCCCACCGGGGTCTCGTGGGCGGCACCCACTCCCGGACACCGACGTCTTCGTCGCGGCGATGCGGGCTGCCGGTGTCTCCGGGTCTCGTCCGGTGGTGGTGTACGACGACTGGGGCGCCCGAGCCGCCGCCCGGGCATGGTGGCTGCTGCGCTACCACGGGCACTCCGAGGTCTACGTCCTCGACGGTGGGTGGTCGGGCTGGCGGAAGGACGGCGGCGAGGTCGAGTCCGGAGTCGGCGACATCCCGGATGAGGGTGACTTCGCGTCGCGACCGGGTGGGATGCCGGTGTTGGAGGCTGGTGACGTCCTGTCCGTCGACGTGCTGATCGACGCGCGGGCGCCGGAGCGGTACCGCGGCGAGGTGGAGCCGATTGACCCGGCCGCCGGGCACATCCCGGGCGCGGTGAACGTGCCGACCGAGTCGAACCTCGCGCTCGAAGGGCGGTTTCGCCGGCCGAACCGTCTGCGGGAGACCTATGCGGAGGTCGGCGCGACTGCCGACGCCGATGTGGCGGCGTACTGCGGCTCCGGTGTGACCGCCGCCCACGACGTCCTCGCGATGGAGGTCGCCGGGATCCGGGCGGCGCTGTATCCCGGCAGCTGGAGCGAGTGGGTCACCGACCCTGAGCGTCCCGTGGAAACCGGTGGTTGAGGTGCCAAGGCCTCAGCCACGGTGGTCACTGCCCTGCGTCAGTTGCGGGGTCTCGACGCGCCGGCCGCGACCTCGCGAGCTCGGTCGCGCGGCTTGCTCGACCTGTCCACTTCTGGTGACCAGCTCGCACGCGAGCTGGTCACCAGTGGACACCTTTGAAGATCCGGGCGAGCATGATCTGCTCGGACTCACGGGTGCCGGAGTCGCCCTTGGCGGCGGAGGAGTCCGGGAACACGTGGTAGGCCATGTTGAGGATCCGGAACGCGGTCTTGGGCGCCACCGTGTGTGCGACCGCACCCGCGTTGCCCAGCAGCGTGTTGATCTCGTGCGGCCGCTCGACCATGGCCTTGATCACCAGGTCCGCCGCCTGCGCTGGCGAGATCGTGGGGAACCGGTCGTAGAGCTTGGTCGGCGCGATCATCGGCGTCCGCACCAGCGGCATGTGGATCCCGGTGAAGGTGACGCCGTCACCGACCACCTCGGAGGCCACGACGTTGCTCCAGGCATCGAGGGCCGCCTTCGAGGCGACGTAGGCCGAGAAGCGCGGCGGGTTGGTCTGCACGCCGATCGAGGACACGTTGACGACGTGGCCGCGGCGTTGCTCCTGCATCTTCGGCAACAGACCCATCACCAGCCGGATCGCACCGAAGTAGTTGAGCTGCATGGTCCGCTCGAAGTCGTGGAACCGGTCCTGCGAGAGGCGCAGTGACCGCCGGATGGACCGGCCCGCGTTGTTGACGACGAAGTCGACGCTCGGGAGGTCCCCGGAGATCTGCTCGCAGAGCCGGTCGATGGCCTCGAGGTCGGAGAGGTCGCACGGGTAGACGTAGGCCTGGCCGCCGCGCATCTCGATCGCCGCCCGGGTGTCCTCGAGCTTGTCCTTGCCGCGGGCCACGAGGACCGGGATGCCGCCCGCCTGGGCGACCTTCAGCGCGGTGACCTGTCCGATGCCGGAGGAGGCGCCGGTGATCACGACGTACTTCCCGGTCAGCGCCTCCCGGATCTCGGGGTCGCGGCCGGTGGAGGTGTCGAGGTTGTCCTCCCAGTAGGCCCACAGCGTGCGCGCGTAGGTCTCGAGGTCGGGGACCGCGATGCCGGAGCCGGACAGCGCCTTCTCGGTCGCGCGGGAGTCGAAGACGGCGGTGAAGCTCGAGTGCGCGAGCACCTCCGGGGGTACGCCGAGCCGCCCCAGCGTCTGGTCGAGCACCGCCTGGACCGGCGCCGACTTCACCACGCCGTTGAAGATCGACAACGGCCGCAGCCGCGGGGGCACCAGGGCGAGCGGTCCGGCGCTGGTCACCTTCCGGTCGATCGGGGTGGCGAACTGCGGGGCGCCGGCCGCCGCGCAGAAAATGTTGATCATCTCGGCCACGGGCTGGGGCTCGGGGTTGACCAGGTGGAACGCCTCGCCGTCGTGGCCGGGCAGGTGGGCGAGGTGGTCCATGGCCTTGGCGACGTAGTCGACCGGAACCACGTTGGTGTCGCCCAGGTCAACGCCCACCAGCGGCAGCCAGGCCGGCAGCCGGTCCCGCATCAGCTTCATCGTCGGGAAGAAGTAGTAGGGACCGTCGACCTTGTCCATCTCACCGGTCTGGCTGTCACCGACCACGATGGCCGGGCGGTAGACCCGCCACGGCACGGTGGCTTCCTCGCGGACGATCTTCTCGGACTCGAACTTCGTCCGGTGGTACGGCGACGGCAGGTGCTGGCCCTCGTCGAACATGGTCTCGTCGAACGCGCCGCGGTACTCGCCGGCGGCGGCCACCGAGGAGACCTGGTGGAAGCAGCCCACCTCGAGGGCGTCGGCGAGCTGGACCGCGTTGCGGGTGCCGCCGACGTTCATCGTCTCGTTGGTCTCGTCGTCGGCGGTCATGTCGTAGATCGCGGCGAGGTGGAAGAAGTGGTCGATCCCGCCCTTGTGCTCGGTGATCCACTTCTTCGCGACCCCGAGGTTCGGCTTGGACAGGTCGCCGGTGACCGGGATGACCCGGTTGGTGTCCCAACGCCGGATCAGCTTCTCCATCCGCGGCAGCGATCCCTTGCGGACCAGGACGAAGATGTCGCCCTCGCGATGCTCGAGCAGCTCGGGAACGAGATGTCGGCCGATGAACCCGGTCGCGCCGGTGACGAAGTACGACATGCTCGGACACTACCGTCGGGTAGGCGGCTGCGGCAGGGGTCTCGTCCGGCGGGCAACTGGCCGGACAAGACCCACGGGCCCACGCGCGTTCGCCACCGGTGGTTGAGGTGCGAGGAGCGCCAGCGACGAGCCTCGAAACCCCGCAACTGGCGCGGCGCGTTCATGGCGTGGTCGTTGCCGCGCGAACGTCACCGGGTCTCGACACGCCTGTCGCGACCTCGCGAGCTCGGTCGCGGGCTTGCTCGACCTCCTCGCAAGGCAGAGTTCGCGCCACGCGCGACCTCCGCGCTCGGACCTCGACCACACCGGCGAAGCGACCTGGCTGCAGCGGGCATGGGCGGGGGTGCTGTTCTACGACAGGGCAGCCCTGGCTCACGCATCGGCGCTCCGCGCCGCGGTCGGCCACGGTTGGCGCCCGTACGACGATGCCGCCGCGATCCATCTGGCAGTGGACGAAGACCGCAACGTCAAGAGGATCGATGGCTATCGGCTGCACCGACTGGCGCATCTGGAGGACAAGGTGCGATGGAACTCAAGCCCGCCACGCATGAAGGTCGAGGAGGCGGCGCTCGATGTTGCAGCGGCTCGCCCGACCGAGTTCGGCGCCATCGAGGTGCTCGCGGACATGTGCCAGCGACGACGTACGACGGCTGCCCGGATGCTTTCGGCCCTGGCGGGACGCCGCCGGCTGCGCCGGCGCGGGTGGCTCGGCGACGTACTGAGGGACATAGACGCCGGGACATGCTCCGTGCTGGAGCACGGCTATCTCGATCGGGTAGAGCGACCTCACGGCCTGCCGGCGCCTCGCCGCCAGCGATCGGCAGGGACCGACCGTGGGCCGATCCATCGCGACGTCGACCACGAGGAGTTCGACCTCTGCATCGAGCTGGACGGTCGGCTGTTCCACGACACGGCGGGTCAGCGGGACCGGGACCTCGACCGGGACCTGGACGCGGCGGTCGATGGCAGACGAACGGTTCGCCTCGGCTGGGGCCAGGTCTTCGACCGGCCCTGCCGAACCGCGGGCCGGATCGGACGGCTTCTCCAGCAGCGTGGCTGGGGCGGGATTCCGCGCGCGTGTGGCCCGCAGTGCACGATCTGGTCCGCCAATCCGGTGGCGGCGACGCGTCTAGCGCGTTGAGGCCACCGGCATGTCAGCGGTCCCGCGGGGCTAGTCGTTCTTTCCGCCGCCGAACATGATCTCGTCCCAGCTCGGGACCGAGGCGCGGCCCTTGCGCTTGGCGGCCTTGCGGGGCGCCGGCTCCTCCTCGGCGACCGGCTCGGGCTCGGGCTCCGGCTCGGCGGGCGCGACCGGTTCGTCCTTGACCTGGGGGGTCTCCCGCGTGGGCCGCTCGTCGTCGAGGTAGGCCTCGACCGGCTGCTCCGCACCGATGCTGCCTGACTCCTCGGTGACCATTTCGATCGCGTCGTCGCCCAGGGCCGTCGAGCCGGGCGTTGCGGACTCGGACGTCGAGGAGTCCAGCGGCAGCTCGTCGTGCGGTACGGCGGACAGCCGGCGTCCGCGTGCAGCCTTCAGGTCGTCTCGGGCCGGTGGCCGGGGACTGGCGATCTGCTCGCCGAGGAGCCAGCGGGCGTCCTCGTCCTCGACGGTGACGTAGTTGCCCGGGGGGTCGTAGATGAACGTCGCCGAACCCTGCCGCTTTCCGGCGGCGTAGTCGCCGGTCAGGGTCCACCGGCCGTCCTCGCGGCGGCGGGCATCCCACGCGACGGTCTCGGGGTCGACGTTGAGGGAGCGGAGGTGGCCGGCGACCGCGTCGCCCAGGGTCCTGGCGGCCGAGGAGGTGGACTCACCCGGCTTGCGCCGGACCGAGGAGCGCTGGGCGCGTTCGGCGACGTGCTGTCGCTCGGCGAGGACCGGTGCGGCGAAGGCCATGATCCGGTCGACCGTGGTCTGGGCGGCCTGGGCGACGGCCTCGGGCGTGTCCCCGGCCCGGATCCGGGCCTGGATGTCGCGGGGTCGCAGTGCGCTGTCCATCTGAATCTCCAAGGTGCCGAGGCGGGCGTGATCGCCGCGAAGGGCGGCCCGGAGCCGAGCATCGATGTCGAGGGTGAACTCAACCCCCTTGTCGCTGACCAGGAGCAGGCGCTTGCCGTCATCGCTCAAGCCCGCGAGCGTGAGGTGCGCCATCGGTGGTCGTTGCTCCTGCCAGTCTTCGTTCCGGTGGGCTGAGCCTACGCCAGCGGGCGTGTCGCGCAGCGCCTTCGCTCGCGGCGCGCCCCGGTAACCTCGCGACCCGTGCCGACCGAACCTTCCGTGACCTTCGTCGTGCTGGATCTGGCCGGCATCTTCGTCTTCGCGATCTCCGGAGCGGTGGTCGCGGTCCGCAAGGGACTCGACGTCTTCGGTGTTCTCGTGCTGGCCGGTGTGACCGGCCTCGGGGGCGGCTTCCTCCGCGACCTCCTCATCGGCGCCATCCCGCCGGCGGCGCTGGCGGACTGGCGCTACCTGCTGGTGCCGGTGGCGGCGGGGGTGCTGACCTTCTACTTCCACCCGACGCTCGGCCGGTTGGAGCGCCAGGTCGGCGTTCTCGACGCCTTCGGGCTGTCGCTCTTCTGTATCACCGGCGCGCTCAAGGCAGCGGAGTTCGGGCTGGGTCCGGTGCCGGCGGCGCTGATGGGCATGGTGACGGGCATCGGCGGCGGGATGATGCGCGACGTGTTGGCCGGCCGGGTGCCCGCCGTGTTCCGGGGCGAGCTGTACGCCACTCCCGCCCTGGCCGGAGCCGCGATCGTGGTGGTCGGCGATCGCCTCGGCTTCCCCATCGGGGTGGTCGCACTACTCGGCGGTGGCACGTGCCTCGTGTGGCGGTTGCTGGCCATGTGGCGGCACTGGCAGGCGCCGATGCCGACCGGCTCGGCCAGCGTGTGACGCCAGGGGATCAGTCGCCGAGAATCCGGCGCAGGTGGTCGTTGGCGAAGACCCGGTCCGGGTCGAGCCGTTCGCGGAGGGCGAGGAAGTCGCCGAAGCGGGGGTAGGCGTCGGCGAGCTCGGCCGAGCCCAGCGAGTGCAGCTTGCCCCAGTGCGGCCGCCCGCCGTGGTCGAGCATGATCCGCTCCATCGCGGAGAAGTAGGCCGCGTGGTCGGCGTCGCGGTGGGTGTGGAACGCCAGGTAGACCGTGTCCCGCCGGTGGGCCGTCGACAGCGGTACGTCGTCCGCGGGGACGACCCGGACCTCGACCGGGAAGCTGATCCGCCAGGTCGACTCCTCGATGGCCCGCCGCGCCTCCCGCAGGGCCGCCAGCCCGGCAGCCCGCGGGACGGCGTACTCCATCTCCTTGAACACCACCGTGCGGGACGACGTGAACACGCGGTGGGCCACGTCGGAGTAGCGGCGCTCGGTGAGCAGCCGGCTGGTCACCAGGTTCATGCGCGGGATGACGCCCGGCACCCGGTTCGAGCCCAGGCACAGGAGGGCGAACGCCCGGTTGGCGAGGAGCTCGTCGTCGAACCAGGCCCGGGCCCTCGACAGCGG
>DASSJR010000316.1:0-2993 GCA_035691135.1 Nocardioides sp.
GACATCCAGTACGGCCGGGCCGAGGACACGTTCGGGTGGATGCACAGGATCTGCTGAGTGGAGCAGCTCGCCGGTAGCCTCGTCGCATGCCGGTTCCTGAGGAGGTTGCGAAGCAACCGTCTCCACGGGCCCCCCAGCGGCCGCCGCCCGGGCTGACCGTCGGTGGCTACGAGCTGCTGACGCGGCTCGGTGAAGGCGGAATGGGTGTGGTCCACCTGGCCCGGCGTCCGCGGGGCGAGCGGGTCGCGCTGAAGGTGTTGCGGCCGCACATCGTCGGCGACGACGAGGCCAGGGCCCGGCTGGCCCGCGAGGTGAGCTCCCTGTCGCGGATCCGCAGCCGGTGGGTGGCCGAGATCGTCGACTCCGACCCATGGGGCGAGATCCCGTTCGTGGCCACCCGCTACGTGCCCGGGCCCTCCCTCCACGACCTGGTCAAGGACGAGGGCCCGCTCAGTGACGCCGACCTTCGCTTCCTGGCCCGCGGGCTTGCCGAGGGCATCGCCTCGGTGCACGCGGTCGGCGTCCTGCACCGCGACGTCAAGCCCTCCAACGTCCTGATCGAGGGCCGGACCCCGATCCTGATCGACTTCGGCCTGGCCCGGGTCGCCGACGACCCGAAGCTCACCCACACCGGCTGGCTCCTCGGCACGCCCGGCTACCTCGCACCGGAGATCCTCGACGGCCACGACGCCACGACCGCCTCCGACATCCACTCCTGGGGGGCGACCGTCGCCTTCGCCGGCACCGGGCGCTCGCCGTTCGGCCGCGGACCGTCGATGGCGATCATGGACCGGGTCCGTCGCGGCCAGCACGACCTGGACGGTCTGCCCGAGGACGTGCGCCGGGTCGTGGACGCCGCCCTGGATCCCGATCCGCGTCGACGACCGGCACCGCACGAGATCCTCGACTGGCTGGATGGTGGCGGACCGCCGCCGCAGTCCGTGCCCGACGACCCGTTCACCGTGCCGCTGGCCCTGGCCGCCCAGAGTCGCGAGACCACCCTGTCGATCTTCGACGACGAGGACGACGCCGGCCAGACCCACCCGCTGGAGGACGACTGGGCCGCAGCACCGGGACCGGGCGGGCTCGAACGGCTGCGCCGGGGCGTGCTGTGGACGGCGCTCACGGTCGCAGCGGGCGCGGCCCTGACGGCGTACCCCTGGGTCGGGCTGCTCACCTTGCTGGTGCTGACCTGGCTCCTGCGCAGCGCCTCCCTCGCGGCCAGCGCCACCGGCGACCGGCGTCGGCTGCGCGGCGTGAAGTGGTACGACCCTGTGCTCTACCTGTTCGGCGCACCGTGGCACATCGTGCGTGCGATCCCGGGCACCTTGCTGCTCGCGCTGTGGAGCGTCGGGCTGGCGGTTGCGGCCGTCCTGATCTGCTACGCCGCGGCGGCCGACCTCGAGACCTCACTGTTCGTGACCGGGCTGACCTTCGTGGTCGCCCTGGCCCTCGGTCCGGGCGGATCGCGGGTGCGCTCGCCGCTGGCCCGCGTCGTGCATCCGCTCGCGTCCCGACCCGGCCGCTGGCTGGTGGCGCTCCTGGTGGTGGGGGCGGTCGCGGCGTCGTTCGGCTATCTGGTGACAACGTCCGGGGTGAACTGGACCCCGTTCTCCGGCCCCCCAAACGTTGAGTGGGGGATTCCCGTCCTGTGAGTGGGGGATTCCCGTCCTGTGAGTGGGGGAGTCCGGTTGGCCAAGTGTCAGCAAAGCTCACTCTTAGGACACGTAGCCCCTACTCAACGGTCATCAAGCCCCCACTCAACGAGTGGGTGGCCGGATCGCGAGATCGGGTCACCCGTGCGGCGATGCGGTGGCACACTGATCGCGTGCCGCACCACCGCATCATCATTGCCTAGCGCGTCGACGCCCCGACCGGGGACGCCGACGCGCAAACCTTCCGTTCCGCGGGAGGTTTTTTTACGCCCCAGGACTGAGCCCGCGAAGTCCTGACAAGGGCGGAAGATTGAGGAGGGCTCGGGGCCGACCCGAGCTCGTGAGGGGCGGCCCGACCGGTCTCGAAATCTTGACCCAGCAACCGAAGAGGACGACATGGACCTGCACGGCGGATTCCACGTCTACGACACCACCCTGCGCGACGGAGCCCAGCAGGAGGGGCTCAACCTCTCGGTGGCCGACAAGCTGACCATCGCGCGCCAGCTCGACGGGCTCGGGGTGGGCTACATCGAGGGCGGCTGGCCGGGGGCCAACCCGAAGGACACCGAGTTCTTCCGCCGGGCCGTCGACGAGCTCGACCTTCGGCACGCCAGGCTCGCCGCCTTCGGCAGCACCCGCCGCCCGGACATGGCGGCAGCCGACGACCCGATGGTGGCCGCGCTGCGCGACTCCGGCGCCCAGGTGGTCACCCTCGTCGCCAAGTCGCACGACCGGCACGTCGACCTCGCACTGCGGACCACGCTCGAGGAGAACCTGGCGATGGTCCGCGACACGGTGTCCCACCTCCGCGCCGAGGGCCAGCAGGTGTTCCTCGACGCCGAGCACTTCTTCGACGGTTACCGCGACAACCGCGACTATGCGCTGGAGGTCCTGCGGACGGCGTACGAGGCCGGCGCCGAGGTGATCGCGCTGTGCGACACCAACGGCGGGATGCTCCCGGGCTGGGTGGGCGAGGTGGTCGACGACGTCGTCTCCACGACCGGGGTGCGGGTGGGGATCCACTGCCACAACGACACCGGCTGCGCGGTCGCCAACACCCTGGCGGCCGTCGACGCCGGAGCCACCCACGTGCAGGGCACCATCAACGGGTACGGCGAGCGCACCGGCAACGCCGACCTGGTCTCGGTGGTGGCCAACCTCGAGCTCAAGCTGGACCGTCAAGTCCTGCCGCCCGGGCTGCTGAAGGACGCCACCCGGATCGCGCACGCGGTCGCCGACGTCACCAACTTCGCCCCCGCCTCGCGCCAGCCCTACGTCGGCACCTCGGCCTTCACCCACAAGGCCGGTCTGCACGCGAGCGCGATCAAGGTCGACCCG
>DASSJR010000317.1:0-26011 GCA_035691135.1 Nocardioides sp.
ACCCCGATCTGGGGCTACAACGGCCTCTACCCCGGCCCCACGATCAAGACTCGGAAGGGCCGTCAGGTCGTGGTTCGCCAACGGAACTCACTGCCCGAGGCGATGACCGTGCATCTGCACGGCGGGTACGTCGACGGCGACTCCGACGGTCACCCGAACGATCTGATCGCACAGGGCGGCTACAAGGACTACACCTACTCCAACAACATGAACGCCCGCACCATGTGGTACCACGACCATGCGGAGATGGCGACGGCCACGCACGTGTACCGCGGCCTCGCGGGCTTCTACATCGTCACCGATGACCTCGAGGACGCCTTGCCGCTGCCCAAGGGCGCCTACGACGTACCGCTGGTGATCCAGGACCGCCGGTTCAACGCCGACGGAACCTTGAACTATCCCGACGGTTCGGTCAGCGACGAGGGGTTCCAGGGCGACGTGATCGTGGTCAACGGGGCCGCCCGTCCACGGTTCCAGGTGGCGAACCGCAAGTACCGGTTCCGGATCCTCAACGGCTCCAACGCGCGCCCGTACAAGCTGGCCCTGTCGTCGGGAACGTTCACCCTGATCGGCACCGAGGGCGGCCTGCGGGAGACTCCGCTGAGCATGACGTCTCTGCCGATCTGGCCGGCCGAACGGTACGAGATCGTCATCGACTTCTCCAAGTACACCGTCGGGTCCAAGGTGGTGCTCAAGAACCTGTTGGGCAGCGGAACCACAGCCGAGATCATGCGGTTCGACGTCGTACGCCAGGAGACCGACACCAGCTCCATCCCGGTCACACTGCGGTCTGCGGCCAACCAGGCCGACGACACGCACCAATCCACCACCACCGCCGCCGCGGTCACCACGCGCTACTGGGACTTCGACAAGAACTGGCCCAACACCTACGTGATCAACGGCAAGACGTACGACCAGAACCGCTTCGACGCAACGCCCAAGGAGGGCACGACCGAGATCTGGCAGTTCACCACGGGCCGCGGATGGTCGCACCCGGTTCACGTGCACCTGACCAACTTCAAGATCCTTGACCGCAACGGCCAGGCACCGCTGGCACATGAGCAGGGCTGGAAGGACACCGTCGCCCTCGGCCCGGGCGAGACGATCCGAGTGCTCATCAAGTGGCCCAAGGTCCCCCTCGGGCCCACACCGGGCAACTTCACCCGCCGCTACGTCTTCCACTGCCACAACGTCGAGCACGAAGACCACGACATGATGTCGCAGTTCAAGGTGATCCAGTGACCCCCGTCCTGCGGTCGGCCCCTCGAAGGCGCGACCGGGACCGCTCGGGCACGCCTCATCTCGGCGGATCCGGTCGCCTCGATGAGACGGTCATCGGGCTGGACCGTCTCAGAGCTCCGAAAGGTCTCGAACGCGGTCGGACCCAGGCCAGAACCTGAAGGCTCGCCGGCACGTTGAGTCCGAATCGAGCCCACCCGGCCGATGGGGCCGCGGGCGCAGGGAGGACGCAGCAGACCTGGCCATGGCCGGTTCCGAGGTCACGTTGGGAGGGCAGCCGGCATCGTCCCTTCGGGGAGACCAACCGCCTGCTCGCCAGCTGTAGATGATGAGCGCAGCCACCACGGCACCCGCCGCACCGAGCGTCAAGTCGGCCAGGGTGTCGGCATAGGCGCTCTGCTTCTCGGTTGATCTGGAGATGAAGGCGGCGTACTCAGCGACCTCCCACGCCACCGCCGCCGTCATGGCGAAGGCCAGTGCCCGTTCCAGAGTGGCGGTCAGGGTCGAGGTGGGTGGCACGGTCAACAAGATGACCGCGGCGGTGAGCAGCCCGGGATTCATGACGTGCACCCAGTCGTCGAACCACTCGAGTGTGTCGAACAGGTTCATCCGGTTGCCAAGGATGTCGGTGAACAACGTCGTCGTGACCATCAGGTCGGACATCCATGGGAAGGATGCGCCGTCGCGCCGGCACAACCACCAGGTCGCAGGCAGGGCGAAGGCCAGCATCGGGTAGGTGAGCGCCCGCAGGCCACTGGCCTTGTCCTCCATGTGCCCCAGGTCGGGATGGATGAGCGCCAACCCCAGCATGATCAACAGCACGACCTTCGCCGCCATGTCGAGTCCCCGGATCACACGGAGAACACTGGCACGGGGGACGATCCCGCCCCGGTTCGACACGGCAGCCACCGGTGACGAGAGCGGTGGAGCTTCAGACCCGCCGGAGGGGCGGGGGCGAGACCGGCGGTGGTCGCGGTGGTGGTCGGGTGGCGTCGTGACGCTGAGAGTCCCCCTGGCGGTCATGCGACCACAGTCTCAGCATGGAGTTGGTGGCGCATGAGTATGAACGCCCTGCAATAACGACGGCACGCCGAGCGCTCAGCGCGCTCGGCGTGCCATCCGGGGGTGATCTATCCGGTCAGTTGTCCTCGCCTTGCTGACCCTGGCAGTCGTCGTCCTCACCCTGGTCGTCGTCACCCTGGTCCTCGTCGACGTTGTCCACGCCGTCGCCATCGGAGTCCTCGTCGGCGGAGTCGTCGATTCCGTCACCGTCGGAGTCGGCGTCGCGAACGCTGGTGCCGATGTCGTTCTCGTCTTCGTCTGCGACCGCGTCACCATCAGTGTCGTCGTCGTCGGCCACGCACGACTCGTCGAGGTCGTCCGCGTCCTCATTGTGGATGCCGTCGTGGTTGCCGTCCTCGTCGCCGTCCTCGATGCCGTCGTTGTCGGTGTCGGGGTCGCTGACGTCCGTGCCGGCCAGCCCGTCCTGGACCTCGTCGCCGTCGTCGTCGCCGTCGTTGTCGGTGTCCTCGTCGTGCGGCTTGGTGTCCAGCCGGAACTCCGCCAGGTTGCGGAGGCCGTCGTGGTCGGGGTTGGCGCGCGCGTCCGCGCGGTGGGGGTTGAGACCGTGGGCGGTCTCCCACCGGTTGGTCATGCCGTCGTTGTCCCAGTCACGGGCACTGGCGAACGCCGGGTTGCTGATGCTGAGGACGCCGCTGGCGGCCAGCACCGCCGCCACGGCTGCGATCTTTCTCGGTGTCGAGCTCATGAAGGTCATCTGGTGTTCCTGTCAGTACGTGGTGCCTCGACCCTTGGGTCGAGATTCTGGGTGGTGCCCTTGGGGCGACATGCGGGTCGCCGGATCATGGGGTCTTCAGTACCGGGCCCCGATGCGATCAGCTCTCGTCGTCGTTGCCCGTCACCTCCGCGTCGTCCGGATCCCGCTCGCCGCCGGAGCGCTGAACCTGGTCTTGGTCCTGGTCAGCGCCTGCCTCCGGCACGCCGTCGCCTTGGTCGTCGGTGTTGTCGCTCTGGTTGTCGTCCTGGTCGCCGGTGTTGTCGTCGGCGTTGTCCTGGTTTTCGTCCTGGTCGTCGGCGTTGTCGCTCTGGTCGTCGGCCTTCGGAGCGTCTTGGCCCGCGTCACCCTGGTCGTCCTGGCCGGGGCTGCTCTTCGGACCGGAACTGTCGTCGTCGGCGGTGTTGCCCGCGGACCCATACTGCGTCTCGTCCCGGTCGCTCACCGCGACTCCGTCGTCCCCGTCGTGCGCAGGGTGTTGACGGTCGGTCCAGCTGCCCTGTCGCTGAGCTCGGTCTCCCGCGTCGGTGTGGGAGGGCCCGGGTGCGTCGTTCGAACCGTCGGCGCCACCTTCGGGCGGGTGCGTCTCGGTGACGGGGGCGACGGGTGCCGGGGCGGGGTCCTGGCCGAGCTGGTGCGCGGCATAGGCGCTGCCGGCGGTGATCATCCCGAGGGCGCTGACGGCCGCGGCGACCCGTAGACCGAGCCTGGACTGGAATGTCCGACTCGGTCGAGCCGCGGTTGATGTCGAGGCAAGCTCGGCGAGGGCGGCGATGAAGGCCTCGTCGACCGGGGCAGGCGCAGGGCTGCGGCGCAGGGCTGCCGCGATCTCCCGCCGGGTGCGTTGAGGTGCCATGCCCTCTACACGTCACGAGTTTCCCGTTTTGTTACACGCAGGCCGATTTCGCAGGCCACACTGGTGCGCACATCGCGACGAATCGGGTTGTTGCGGCTTGCTGGAGGTACGTCGATGACTGAAGTCATCTCGGGCGACGACCTGGTCTCTCGAGCGAGGGCCGGTGACCCCGCGGCCTGGCGCGAGCTCTACACGAGCCACGCCGGACGGCTGGTCCGCTGGCTCGACTCGATGCCGTCCAGGGACGCCGCCGCCGACGCGGAGGACATCGCCGCCGAGGCCTGGCTCACGGCGGCCCAGAAGATCGCAACGTTCTCCGGCAGCTCCTCGGACTTCCCCGGATGGCTGTTCGGTATCGCGCGCAACGCCTCCCTCAACACCCGGAGGCGCTCCGATCGTCGAGCGACCTCGCCCCACGCCGTCGATCCCGACCACGCACACACCTGGGGGATCATCGACGACGCGTCCGCACAGGTGGCCGGCGCGGACCTCACCCGCCGGCTGCTCTCGCACCTGCCGCCACGGGAGGCCGAGGTCGTGGCCAGCCTCGACGTCGTGGGACTGGACGTCGCCTCCACCGCCAAGGCCCTCGGCATCAGCACCACGGCGGTGCGCGTCGCGCGTCACCGCGGGTTGGGCAGGTTGCGCAAGCTGTTACCCGCTGAAGGGGCCGTACCCAGGGTCACTGCGCCGGTGCGGCGAAGCCAGGTCAGCCAAGCCTGAATTGGCCGCGCAAGACACACCACAAGCACCCGAGCCGTGAGGTGCCGAGTTTTTCCAGCGCTGATGCATTCGGCGAATGAGGCAGAACCCCGCTCCCGCACAGTCGGCCAGGCACACACTCTCCTCGAGCGTGGATCCGTCCCGCGGGGAGAGAAGCCTTCGCGGAGGCATGGAGACATCCCTTCACACCGGGAAACCCCCGTAGCCCGGGAGCATGCCAGCGGACGACTGGGGCCCTTGGGCATCCAGATCGTCACAGCCTCCACCGCTGCACGTGACGAGGGCAGAGCCCTAGGCCCCTCGACCTGAGGACTTTGGTCACTACCCCCGGGGGGTATTGCATCAGAGACTGGAGCTGAGGCACTAGGGCGGCCGACGCCCACTGCAGAAGTGAGAGGTGAGGGCGATGTGGAACTGGGACGACGGGCACATGGACGAGGGCTGGGACGCCGTGATGGTGCTGGGCATGCTGGGCATCTGGGTCGCGCTCATTGCCGCGATCATGTTTGCGGTCATCTGGACCGTCCGGTCCACTCGTACCTCCTGGACAGGCTCCTCCGCCCAGCCTGGCGGAGCAGCCCCCGGGACCGGGGTCGTCAGCCGTGGAGCAGAACAGATCCTCGCCGAGCGACTGGCCCGCGGCGAGATCGACACCGAGGAGTACCGGACACGTCTTGACGCGCTGACCTCGCGGAGCCAGCCGTGACGACCGGACCCGTGCACGTGTTCCACGAAGCCTCCGCTGCACCCGGCTATGCCACGCGGAAGCGCGATCACCTCAACCGATTGACCAAGGTGGAGGGCCAGGTACGCGGTGTGGCGCGCATGGTGGACGAGGAGCGTTACTGCATCGACGTTCTCGTGCAGATTGCTGCGGCCACGAAGGCCCTGCAACAGGTCGCACTCGGGCTACTCGACGAGCACATGCGGAACTGCGTGTCCGAGGCGGTTCGCTCCTCAACCGGCGAGGCAGACCAGAAGCTCGCCGAGGTGAACCGGGCAGTCGCGTTGGCGCTGCGGCTCTAGGCAGAGCCGAACCAGTTCGAAGGGAGAACGTCGTGTCCATCCTGAACAGGCACCCGGCCATCGAGTTCTGCCCCGGGCCCGGCCCCAGGCCATCGGTCGTGCTCACCGCGGTCGGCCTGTGGAAGTCCTACCGCCAAGGGATCTGGCCCTTCCGGCGAACCAAGCCGGTGCTGAAGGGCGTGGACCTAGAGCTGCACACCGGCGAGGTCGTCGGCCTGGTTGGCGAAAACGGATCCGGCAAGAGCACCCTGATGCAGATCCTCGTCGGCGCTGCCGGCGCCGATGCCGGCAGCGTCACCCGGGCGGGCCGCCTCGGCTACTGCCCTCAACAACCGCTGGTCTACCCGCGGCTCACCTGCGACGAGCACTTCGACCTCTTCGGCCACGCCTACGGCATGACCGGCGCCCAGACCGCCGCCGCTCGCGACGAGCTCTACGAGACGCTTGGCTTCGCCCCCCATCGGGGCACCCGCGTCGACCAGCTCTCTGGGGGCACCCTCGCCAAGCTCAACGTTGCCTTGGCACTGATGGCCGACCCCCAGGTGCTGCTCCTCGACGAGCCGTACGCCGGCTTCGACTGGGACACCTACCTGAAGTTCTGGGAAGTCGTCGCGCAGCGGCGCACTGCCGGACGGACCGTATTGATCATCAGCCACTTCGTCGTCGATGAGGACCGGTTCGACCGCATCGTCGACCTCAAGCACGGCCAGGCGGTGCCTCGATGAGCAGCCCCACGCCCTACGTGCGACGGTTCCTCGCCGAGTACGTGCGCAACCCGGTCAACCTCCTTCTTCTCGTCGTGGTGCCGACGGTCTTCGTCGTGGTCGTCGCCGGCAGCATGGCTAATGCGGCCAGGTTGCTCGGCGGTGCCGGGGGGCCTGCGGTCGAGACCGCCTCCGCCGGCTGGGCCGCCGCGTTCCTGGCCGGGATCGCGATGTACTTCCAGACCGCGGCCACCCGTGAGGTCGACCGCCGCGTTGTCATCGCCGGTCTGCCGGCACGCACCTTGGTCCTCGCGCGTCTGCTGACAGGCGCGGCGCTTGCCGTCGGGGCCAGCGTCGCGGCACTAGGCGCCCTTGCCGCACGCACCGGGCTCCATCAACCGGCGCGGGCAATCTTCGGCACCCTGATGTTCGCCGTCATCTACGTCGCCGTCGGCGCCGCAGTCTCGGTCGTGGCCGCCAACCCGGTGAACGGAACCGTCATCGTGCTGTTCGTCTGGATCATCGACGTCTTCTTCGGACCCGCCATGGGCGCCGCGGACCGCCCGGTCACCAGGGCCCTCCCCACACATTTCGTGAGCCTGTGGATGGTCGACCTTCCGTCTCGACATGGCGGCCGCATCGGCGATCTCGGCTGGGCACTGATCTGGACGATCACCGCAGTGGTGGCGGCCTGGGTGCTGGCCGCAACCCGTACCCGTACCGCTCGCCGCAACCGTCGTACGCCGCACACAGGCGCGTTCCTGAGTCAGCTCCGGGCGGCCGGCAGAGCCAGCTGGCGCGATGCCCGCCGCAACCCCGCTCAGTGGGCCCTCTTCGTGGTCGTGCCCGTCGTGTTCATCCTCGCCGCGGATGCCGTCACCCCCGACGAGCCGATCACGCTGACGGTGCGCGAGCAGGGGGAGACCCTCGCGCTGGCCTTCGCGATGCCCGCGGTGCACGGCGCCACCATGGCCCCGATTGCCATCGCCTCGCTCTCTGCCCTCGTCGGCCTGTTCGTCATGCTCGACAGCCGGGTCGGTGACCGGCGGGCCGCCTTGGCCGGGCTGCGGCCAACCGCGCTCCTCACCGCCCGGGTCGGCGTCCTCGCACTGATGGCGCTCGCCGCCGCGAGCGTGTCGCTCGGCGCGACGGCGCTCGTCTTCGACGCCGACCGATGGCCGACCTACGCGGCAGCCAACATCCTCATCGCGTTCACCTACGGCCTTGTCGGAGCGCTTCTCGCTCCGGTTTTCGGGCGCGTCGGCGGCACCTTCGTCGCCTTCCTGCTGCCATTCCTCGACATCGGCATCGCGCAGAGCCCGATGCTTCATCCCGAGCCCTCCGCCCTGGCCAGGCTGATGCCCGGCTACGGCGGCTCCCGGGTACTCCTCGACGGCGCCCTCACCCCAGGCTTCGACGAGGCGGTGCCGCTGGTGATCGGCCTCGCTTGGCTGGCCTGCCTCGGCATCGTCGTCGCCATCATCTACCTGCGCTCCACATCCGTCGGCCGCCACGTGGAGCACCCTCGGGGTGCCGCGCACTTCGGCGTCCGCGGCGGCGTGGGCGGACCGTCGACCGGGGCGGCGCGCTCGCCAGCGCCTCTGGCGCAGTTCCGGCAGACGGTCACCTCGGGGTGGGCACCCAGGTGCACCAATTGCTCGGACGGGTAGGGCCGGTCGCGGCGCCAGCACCTGCCGGACTGCCGCTGCCCGTCACCGGCGTCGCGGGCGTCCAGGACCCCGCTCACCCGACGAGTCTGGCATCAGGCCCTCGACGAGGAGTCCTGGTCGCCCGGTCCGAGAGTGAGCTGCGCGCGGTGGAAGTCGTAGTGCTGGGTGCCATACCGGTACACCTCCAGCAGCGTCATCGAGTCTCCGAAGAACGGGTCCCAGCCGACCGGGAAGTGCATCCGCCGGCCGAGCGCCTCATCGGTCTCCGCATCGAGGCGGCCGTGGAGCCGATCGACCGTGCGGTCGAGCAGACGGATCAGCCGTGGTCCGTGGAACACCATCGCACCGCCGCAGCCGCCGAGGTAGTTGACCAGATGGAACGGTTGGGTGCCGGCGTTCAGCACCGATGCGAAGGTTCGGCTGGCGCGGTCGGGCAAGCGCCCGAACAGGCGCACCAGCGGCAGGAGCCGCCACACGATGAGATACCCGAACGTCATGTGCCACAGCATCTGCTGGTTCGTCCAGCGGGTGCCGTCCGTCCGGCGACGCAGCTCGTCGGAGGTGGCGTTCGTGACCAGCTTGCGCAGATCCTCACGGACCCGTTCCAAATGCTCGTGGACGGCCTGCCGGTCACCGCTCTCCCCCTGGGTAGTCACCGCGACATTGTCTCGCTCGGGAAGGCTTCCCGCACGGGCGAGGTCGGACCGCGCAAGGTTCGAGCAAGACCGGCGACAGATCGACTCCTACCGCCACGGCCAGCCCTTGCGCCGTCGGCCTGCTCCTCGAGCACCGACGCGGAGCGCCCAGGCACGGCTGTCGACCGTCCGCCGAGATGGGGCCCGGTGGCCTCGTCCTGGCCCTGGTCGAGGGTAGGGACGAGTACCGCACGACGACCTCACATCCGGCCGCTGGGCACACCGGCCCGCAACCCGACACCGCCTCCCAGCCGCTAGATGCGCACGGTCCGCAGTCGCAGTGCGTTGGCGATGACGCTGACCGACGACAGCGCCATGGCGGCGGCGGCGAGCATCGGGGAGAGGAGCAGCCCGAGCGCGGGGTAGAGCACTCCCGCTGCGATGGGGATACCCGCGGCGTTGTACCCGAACGCGAACCAGAGGTTGCCTCGGATGTTCCTCATGGTCGCGCGCGAGAGTCGCCGGGCGTGCGCGATGCCGTTCAGGTCGCCGCGCAGCAGCGTCACCCCCGCGGACTCGATGGCCACGTCGGTGCCCGAGCTCATCGCCAGCCCGACGTCGGCTGCCGCCAAGGCAGGTGCGTCGTTGACCCCATCGCCGGCGAACGCAACCACGCGGCCCTCGGCGCGGAGCCGCTTCACGACGTCGCTCTTGTGGTCAGGCAGCACCTCGGCCTCGACCCGGGTGATGCCCAGGGCCTCAGCCACGGCCTCGGCGGTGACCCGGTTGTCGCCGGTGAGCATGATGACCTCGATGCCCTCCTCGCCCAGTGCCGCCAATGCGACGGGGGTGGTGTCCTTGACCTGGTCGGCCACACCGATGACCCCGGCCGCACGTTGGTCGATGGCAATCAGGACGGCGGTCGCGCCGCCGCGGCGCAGCTCAGCGGCCGGCCCGGCGAGGTCCTCGGCATCGATGCCCTCGGAGGCGAGGAAGCCGGCGGTTCCGATCGTGACCCGGTGCCTCTCGACGGTGCCGAGCACGCCCTTGCCGGCCGGGGCCTCGAACTCCTCGACCGGCGACAGCGGGCCAGCGTCCGGGAGCCGGTCTCGGGCGGCGTCGACGACGGCGCGGCCCAGCGGGTGCTCGGAGGCGGCCTCAACCGCGGCGGCCATCCGCAGCAGCTCGTCCGCGGAGCCTCCGGCCACCGGCTGGACGGTGGTGACCGACGGTTTGCCCTCGGTCAGGGTGCCGGTCTTGTCCACCACGACGGTGTCGACCTTCTCCATCCGTTCCAGGGCCTCGGCGCTCTTGATCAGTACGCCGAGCCGGGCGCCGCGGCCCACGCCGACCATGATCGACATCGGAGTGGCGAGGCCCAGGGCACACGGGCAGGCGATGATGAGTACGGAGACCGCGACCACCAGGGCGTGTGCCAGCTTCGGTTCCGGGCCCAGGAGTGCCCACACGGCGAACGCGAGGATGGCGACGCCGATGACCGCGGGCACGAACCACGCCGAGACTTGGTCGGCGAGCCGCTGAATGGGGGCACGGGAGCGCTGGGCGTCGGCGACCATCTGCACGATCCGCGCCAGCATGGTGTCCCGGCCCACCGCCTCGGCCCGCATCACCATCGCGCCGGACTGGTTCAGGGTGCCGCCGATGACGTTGTCGCCGGGGTCCTTGCCGACCGGCATCGACTCTCCGGTGACCATCGCCTCGTCCACCGTGGAGCGGCCCTCCTCGACCACGCCGTCGACTGGTACCTGCTCACCGGGCCGCACCCGGAGCCGGTCACCGAGCTGCACGTCGGCCAGCGACACCTCGGTCTCCTGACCGGCCTCGTCGAGGCGGTACGCGGTCTTCGGGGTGAGGTCGAGCAGCGCCCGGATGGCGCCGGAGGTCTGTTCCCGGGCCCGCAGCTCCAGGACCTGCCCGAGCAGCACCAGGGTGGTGATGACCGCGGCGGCCTCGAAGTACACCGCGACCGTGCCCTCCATGCGGAAGGAGTCCGGGAACAGGCCGGGCGCGACGGTGGCGATGACGCTGAACAGCCACGCCACCCCTGTGCCCATCGCGATGAGCGTGAACATGTTCAGCTTCAGGGTCCGCACCGAGGTCCAGGCCCGGGTGAAGAACGGCCATCCTGCCCACACCACCACCGGCGTCGCGAACGCGAGCTGCAGCCAGGTCGAGAGCCGGTCCGGGACCGCCTCGTCGATCTCGGGGACCAGCTCGGAGCCCATCTCCAGCACCACCACCGGGATGGTGAGGACGACGGCGGTCCAGAACCGGCGGGTCATGTCGACCAGCTCCGCGCTAGGACCCGTCTCGGCCGCGACCGTCACCGGTTCGAGCGCCATCCCGCAGATCGGGCAGGCGCCCGGACCCGGCCGCCGGATCTCCGGGTGCATCGGGCAGGTGTACTCCACCACCTCGACTGGTGCGGGCGCGGCGGCATCGGTCGCCACGCCGGGCCGCTGGCCGTGCATGTGCGGGCCGGTGAAGGCGTCAGGATCGGCGGAGAACTGGTTGCGGCAGCGTTCGGAGCAGAAGTGGTAGGTCTGCCCGTCGTGCTCGGCCTCGGGGCCGCCGGGGTCCACGGGCATCCCGCAGACCGGATCGGTCGTGACGGCACGCCGCCTCGTCTGTTCTTCGCTCATGGTTACCTTTTATACCCCTAGGGGGTATTTAGCAAGGGCGGGGCGACCGTTGTTCCGGGGTCAGGAGTCTGGGCCGCCGCGAGCTCACCGGGTACCGAGCAAGCGGCGCAACCACCCGCTTCGCTGCTCGGCCTGCGAGTGCCCTCGACAGCGGTGGGCGCTCGGCACGCTCGCCATGACCTGTTCGACGTGGCGGCCGCAACCGGCCCAGGTGGTCTTGCCGCAGGTGCGGCACTTGGTTGCTCGACACATGGATTCTCCTCAAAGGTTCCGGGTCGTGCGTCCCGGGTTGGGCGGCTGGTCAGGTGAGCGCGGGGATGGCTTGAAATGCGGTGTAGCCGGCGATGGCGACGAGCAGGACGGCGAAGGTGCCTTGGAGCTTGACTTCTGTGGTGTGGGCCCCGACTCGAGTGCCGAGGGTGCCGCCGGCGACGGCGGCGACGGTGAGCACTGCCACGAGGCCCCAGTCGGGGTTGGTGCCGGTTCCGGAGCGAACGGCGAGGGCGACCGCGGAGGTGATGGTGATGACGACCAGCGAGGTGCCGGCGGCCTCGGTCATCTCCAGCCCGAGTCCGAGGACGAGCGCGGGAACGACCAGGAACCCCCCGCCGACGCCCAGGAAGCCGGTCAGCAGGCCGACGACGGTGGCGGTGACCAGGACCTTCAGCGCACGTGGGCACTGGCAGGCGAAGGTGGGGCTGAACGTGATGATCGGGTCATCGAGCCGGTATCGGCGCAGACGCCGCTGGGGGTCGGGGTGTTGCCGCGCGCGGAGTTGGCGCATGGTCATGGCGGTGGCGGCGAGCACCATGAGCGTCGCGAAGGCGGCCATCAGCACCGGTTCGGGCACCATCGAGGACCCCATCGCGCCGGCGATCGCGCCGCCGACCGCAACCGACCCGAACGCCAGCCCGCGACCGAGCAGCACGTTCCCGCCCTTCCAGGCGGCGACCGCGGCGATCAGCGAGGTGGCGCCGACCACCACCAGTGAGCCGGTGGTTGCCTGGGCCGGGGACTGGCCCAGCAGGTAGACCAGCACCGGGACGGCCAGGATGGACCCGCCGCCACCGAGCGCGCCGAGGCTGAGCCCGATCGCAGCGCCCGCGACGATGGCGAGGACGACCAGGAGTGGGGTCACCTCAGGCGTCCGGGCCGAGCAGCTGCAGCCCGACCTCACGCGCACCGTCGAAGCTGTCGTCGACCGAAACGACCTGGTGGCCCGCCGCGTCGAGGACAGAGGCGGCGATGGAGGCGCGGTAGCCGGTGGCGCAGTGCACCCAGACCTCGGCATCTGGCACCTCGGCGAGGCGGGCGGGGAGCTCGTGGATCGGAATGTTCAGGGCCCCGTCGATGCGGGCGGCGGCGAACTCCTCGGCACGGCGCACGTCGAGGATGTTGACCGGGCGGTGGTGTCGGACCTGGGCGAGGTCGGCGAAGGTGCTGGTGAGGAACGACGCGAGCGGCCGGTCCGACCAGTCCTCAGGGCCGCCGGTGGCGGCTGCGGCCGGCCGGTCGATACCGATGCGGACCAGCTCACGTTGTGCGGCGGCAACGTCCTCGGCGGTCTCGCCGAGCAGGGTGAGCGGCGTGCCCCAGGTGATCAGCCAGCCGAGATAGGTGGCGAACATGCCGTCGATGCCGAAGTTCAGGCTCCCGGGGACGTGTCCGGCCGCGTACATCGTGCGGTTGCGCAGGTCCACGACCCATTCGCCGGCCTCGATCCGGCGCCGCAGTTCGTCCACCTCGGCCACGCTCGGGGGCGACAGGTCGGGCTCGGAGGGCCCGGCGGCGTTGGTCGGCATCATGTGCGCGTAGTAGGCCGGGTAGGCGCCCAGCCCGTCGAGCAGGTCGCGCACATAGGTGTCCTCATCCTGGGTCAGGACCGGGTTGGAGTCCCTCTCCTGCCCGATGGTCGACTCACTCGCCTCGGACTGGGTGGCGGCGCAGAACGACCCGAACCCGTGTGTGGGGTATACCTCGGCGGCGTCCGGGAGGGTTTCGGCGAGCCGTCGGGCCGAGCGGTGCTGGAGGCGGGCGAGCTCCTGGGTGTGCTCCTCGCCGAGCAGGTCTGGTCGGCCCGTTGCGCCGTAGAGCAGCGAACCCCCGGAGAACACCGCGACGTCCTCCCCGGTGGCCGTGTCACGCAGGGCGTAGGAAAGGTGGGTGAAGGTGTGGCCGGGGGTCGCCACAGCGGTGATCAGCATTCGCTGACCCACCTCGATGCTCTGGCCGTCCTTGACCGGCGTCCGGTCGAAGGAGACCTCGTCCTCGGCGTTGAGCAGGTACGCCGCCCCGGTCTGCCGCGCCAGGGCGTACCCGCCGGTGACGTAGTCGTTGTGCACGTGGCTCTCGAAGACGTGGGTCAGTTGCACCCCGTGTTCGGCGAGCAGGGCCAGGACCCGGTCGATGTCTCGCTGCGGGTCGACCACGAACGCGACCTCACCGTCGTGGACCAGGTAGCTGCGATCCCCCAGGGTCGGGGTTTCGAGCGGCACGACGGTCAGGGCTTCGCCGCGGCCGGTCGGCCTGGCGCTCGGCTGGGTGGTGGACTCGGTCATCTGCTCCTCTTCCATACGACGGTCTGGCTCGCTCCGCGGACGCTCAGGCGGGGTCGCCTGGGTCGCGGCCGGTGACCAGCGGCCGGCCGGACTCGGCCCAGCCCTGGGTGCCGCCGGCCACGGAGTAGCCCTCGACGTACTCCCCCGGTTCACGGACATCCAGAACCCGCGCGCCTTCCTTCTGGCGCCGGGCGAAGTTCTCCAGGTCGATCTGGGGGGTGGTCGTGGCCATGGATCGGTCACCTCTCACGCGCGTTGTGAATACCCGGGAGGGTATGTACGCTGGACAACGTAACACCCCTGGGGGTATCCATTCAAAACTGGTTCAGCACCCGCACCCCGCCAACTGCGAAGACGAGGACTTTCATGGAGCTCAACCCCAACGATCTGGGGCCGGCCATCAACCGGATCAAACGTGCCCAGGGACAACTCGCCGGCGTCCTGCGCATGATCGAGGAGGGCCGCGACTGCGAAGACGTGGTCACCCAGCTCGCCGCCGTCTCCAAGGCGCTGGACCGGGCCGGGTTCGCCATCGTCGCCACCGGACTCCAGCAGTGCCTGGCCACCGGCGACGGCCTCCACGGCGTCGACGCGAAGAAGATGGAGAAGCTTTTCCTCTCCCTCGCCTAGGAGCACGACGACATGGCCGCCTTCGACCGTCCGGCGCAACCTCGCATGGGATCCGCGGCGTGCGCTCAGCACTGCCTTCGCGCAGCTGGTGCCGCAGCATGATGTACAACCTGCTGCTGGCCGTCGTCTACCTCCTGACCACCATGGTCGGGCCATTGCTCGGGAAATCGCCGGGTCTTCATCGCGTTCCTCGTCCCGTTCCTCGACGTAGGCCCCGGGCAGAGCCCGATGCTGCACGAACAGGCCAATGCTTGGCCACGGGTCGAAGCGGAGAGTGAGGGCCCTTGTCCGCCGGGTGGGTGCTGGTGCTGCAGGGCGTTTCATGGGGCGCACCCGAGGTGCGGACCTGGGGCATCTGGCAAGGGCCGATTCGACGCTGGCACCCGGCCGTCCCCGCTGGGTCGAGCGCGGAACGTGACCACGGCACCTCTACGATGACGCGCGTGAGTGTGGTCGAACGGGCGAAGCGGCAGCCGCTGTCCGCCGGGGCCTGCGTCGGCCTGCTGGTGACCATCGTCTTCGGCCTGCTGGCGATGCACAGCCTCTCCATGCTCGATTCGGGAGCGCACCACGAGGCCGGCATGAGCCTCTCGGCCCCGGCCCCGATGACGGCCGTCGAGTCGGCTCCGGCCGAGGAGCGGGCCCTTCCCGGGCAGGCACCCCTGCCGGATGGCCACATGTTCGTGCTGTGCGGCGTGATGCTGGCCGCGACCGCGGCGGCAGCGGTCGCGTGGCTCGTCCTGCGACGAGTACCCCGCCACCCCGCGCTCACCCTGACACTGCACGGCGTTGGTGGCGGGATGCCGTCGCGGCGCCCACGGGCCGGCCCGCCCCGCTACCTCACGCTCTCCGTCTGTCGGTGCTGACAGGCACCGAACCGTCGATGCACCCGCATCGCCGGCTCCGCCTGTCCACAGCACACGACACACGAGGAGACAACGATGCATTACAAGACCGCGCTCGCCGCGGCACTGGTGTTCGGGCTTGCCCAGAGCCTTACGGCCTGCGGTAACGACGACCCGGCCGACCAGCCCGCCGCCAGCCAGACCGAGCACAACGAGGCGGACGTCGAGTTCGCCAAGAGCATGATCCCCCACCACGCCCAGGCACTGGCCATGGTGGACATGACCCGCGGACGTCAGCTGGACCCCCCGGTCCAGGAGCTTGCCGACGCGATCATGGCCGCCCAGACCCCCGAGATCGAGTCCATGACGGACTGGCTCACCTCCTGGGGCGACGAGGTCCCGGAGACCTCCCGCGACCACATGAACGCCGAGGGCCACGGCGAGATGGGCGACATGGGCGACATGCCCGGGATGATGAGCGAGCAGGAGTTGTCCGACCTCGATGCCGCCGACGACGCGGAGTTCCAGGACATGTGGCTCGAGATGATGATCGAGCACCACCAGGGCGCCATCGAGATGGCTCAGACCGAGCAGTCCGACGGGCAGTACCAGCCGGCCCTCGACCTCGCGGAGGACATCGAGACCGCGCAGGTCAAGGAAATCTCGGTCATGGAGAAGCTCCAGGGCTGAGCCCGACCCCGGCGCCTGCTGCTGCGCCCCGAATCGAACGGGGCGCAGCGGGGGCGGCCGGTCAGGGCACGCCGGAGCCATCGACGTGTCGGCCTTGGACGCAGACGGGTCGTTTCGACCATGTGCTCCGTTTCCTCATGCTGCATCACGCGATCGAGTGGCCAGCAGCGCTCGCAGAGACACTGCGGGCATTGAGGCCCGGCGGTTCGCTTCGCGGCTACGACCTCACGGACAGCCGGCTCAGCCGTGCGATCTCTTGCGCAGCCCATTGCGCAGCCCATTGCGCAGTCAGGTCACCGCATGGGCGTGGGGTCACCTGAGGTCCGTCGACACCGCCGCGTGCGCTCCCCGGGTTTCACACTGGCGTGATGGCCCTCGGAGAACCTGCCACGAGGGGAGGTGGGAGCCGGATGGCCGACCGGACAGCGTCGAGCGGGTGGCGGTCGGGCTACCTCGTCGAGGTCTGCACCGGGCTGCTCGTCCTCTCCATGATCGTGGCCATGGTCGCGACGCCGGGCGAGGAGACGGTGCCGTACCACCTGCTGTTCGTGTGGTTCACGCTCGTTTACGGCTTCCGGATCTGGCCGGTTCGGCCGACCCTGGTGGTCGTCGGCGCCATCACGGCCGTCACCGGCATCGTCATGTACGTGCGGGTCGCCGACGGGACGATCGCCGGTCCGGAGATCACCGAGGTGCTGATCCTGCCGCTGCTGCTGCTGGCCATGGTCTGGCACGCTCAGCGGCGAGTCGCCGCTCAGCGGCAAGTCGAGGCGATGGTCGAGGAGCGGGAGCGGCGACTCCAGCGAGAGCGCGAGTTCCTGCGCGACACTTCCCATGCGATCCGGACGCCGGCCGCCATCGCGCGCGGCCACGTCGAGCTGATCCAGGCCGCGCTGACCGACCCGGAGGCCTACGAGGACAGCGCGGTCGTGGTACGCCAGCTCGACCGGATGTGTGCCCTCTCGGCACGCCTGCTCGCCTTGGCCCGGCTGGACTCCGAGGCGCCCCTGGCCCTGGAGACGCTGGAGCTCGACAGCTTCGTCGAGCAGACCCTCACGAACTGGAAGGGCAGCGTCCGCCGGGAGTGGCGCGCGCACGCCGGGGCCGGTGTGGTGCGCGCCGACCGGGAGTGGCTCGAGCTGGCCATCGACGCCCTGGTTGAGAACGCCGTCCACTTCACGGGTCCGGAGGACCGGATCGAGCTCTCGTGCCGGCAGGTCGACGGCGTCGGGACCATCACGGTCGCCGACACCGGCGCCGGCATCGCTCCCGAAGACCTCCCCCACGTCTTCGAGCGCTTCTGGCACAAGCGCCCCGTCGACGGGATGCCCGGCAGCGGCCTCGGCCTCGCCATGGCGCAGACCGCCGCGCAGGCCATGGGCGGCAAGCTCGACGTGGCCAGCGACCTCGGCATCGGCACCCGGTTCGAGATGTCCCTGCCGTCCGCCCGGTCAGTGGGACGTGCCCGGCTGCCGAAGCGGAGCGAGGCCTTTGTCAACGGGGATGGAAACGTCTAGAGGGGTTGTCACCCCGCAAACCAAGCGTCAAAGGTTGCGAATTCAACGTTCGGAACTACGACCAATGGTCGATTGTTAGTACGCCCTTACTGCTCGTAACGTCGGGCCTAGACCACCCCCACCTTCGGGTCATCAGGCAAGGACCCCGCGATGCTCCTCTCGCTCACCATGCGTCTCGTCGCCGCAGCAGGTCTCGGGGCAACAGCCCTGACCGTCGGCGGCCTTGCCGCCCCCGTCCAGGGCAAGGTCGCCGACGCCGCGCCTGCGTGCTTGATCCCGCAGACGAACGAACCGGCCGCCGCGGCCCGCGGCGGAGCCCCCGGCGTCGACCACCGCGAGATCACGGTCGCCGAGCAGCGGGCTATCACCCGCCGCACCCACCGCCTCCTCGCCACCAATGCTGCCGCCCGCATCGGCGGCACGGCCCTCGTGGCCGCGACGGTCCCCGTCTACGTCCACGTGATGCGCAACAACGCTGGGCGGGGCGATGTCACCAACGGGCAGATCTACCAGCAGATCGCGGTCCTCAACCAGGACTTCGCCCAGGTCGGCGCCTCCTTCAACCTGGTCGACGTCCGCCGCTACAACAACAGCGCCTGGCACCAGGATCAACAGTCCGCCCGCTACCGCGCCCTGACCCGCCTGGGCGGCGCGAACGCCCTGAACATCTGGCTGATCGACTCGGGGCACCTCGGGATCGCGACCTTCCCCTGGGACTACCCCGGAAACCGTGCGGTCGACGGCATCAGGATCGACTACGAGTCCCTGCCCGGTGGCAGCATCGTTCACTACAACGAGGGCAAGACGGCGGTCCATGAGATCGGGCACTGGCTCGGGCTGTTCCACACCTTCCAGGGTGGTTGCACCACGACGAACGACCAGGTCGCCGACACCCCCGCTCAAGCCACCCCCACCACCGGCTGCCCCGCGAACCGGGACTCTTGCCGGATGCCCGGCGCCGACCCGATTCACAACTACATGGATTACAGCTGGGACAGTTGCTACACCGAGTTCACCCAAGGCCAGACCGAGCGCATCAACCGGATGTGGGCTGCCTACCGCGCCTGATCTTTGCAGGGCTTCGTCTCAGCGGGCGGTCCGGGCCGAGGGGCGCGGCAGCGTCTCCACCGGTGGGCCCACCAGGGACGCTGCCGCGCCGTCGGTCCCGCTCCCGTGTGGTGGGAGCGGCCCGTCGGGTCGACAAACGGGCGGGGGTCAGGCCCGTCGGGGTGTCGACGCATTGCCACTCTGACAATGCGGCGTCAGCAGGCCATCAAACCGTTTCGAGACCCATCTGCGTCGATTCGCCTCGTGCGCATCGGCATGCACGCGGCTGGTGGTGACGTGGTCTCCGGCGGTGCCGCCAGGCCCTCGAGCGGCACCCCCTACGTGGGCGCTCACCTGGCTCGATCAGCGGACGCCCCCGCGCACGCACACCAAGACGGCTCCCGAACACGACGTGATTGGGAGCCGTCGGGCAAGAGTGGCACTGTGTGGCCATCGGCGGCAGCATGGCCGCATGTCCCCGTCGAGGTTGTCGATGTCAGGTCGGGTGGCCATCGTGACTGGTGCCACGAGTGGTCTGGGACGCGCGGTCGCCAACCGCTTGGCCGCGGAAGGGGCCGACATCGCGCTGGTCGGACGTGCGCAGAGAGACCTCGAGCTAGCCGCCCAGGAGGTCCGGAGCCACGGGGGCCGCGCTCTGCCGCTCCGGATCGACTTGTCGGACAGCCGGGCCCTCGAGCCCATGGTGGATACGGTCGTGGCGGAGTTGGGCGCGCCCGTCGTGCTGGTCAATGCCGGGGCCACCGACGCGCCGGGCTCGGCCCAGGAGATCTCGCTCGAGGACTGGAACCGAGTGGTCGCGGTCAACCTGACGGCGCCGTTCGCCCTGGCGAGAGCGGTGATGGGGCACATGGGTGGGGCCGGCGGCGGCCTGATCGTCAACGTTTCGTCGGTGGCTGGCCGGCGTGGGTGGGGCAACGCGTCGGCCTACTGCGCCACGAAGTTCGCTCTGACGGGTCTGACCCAGTCGCTTGCGGCCGAAGGGCGCGAGGCCGGCATCCGGGTCTGCGTGCTGTACCCGGGGGCGATGGCGACGAACTGGGGCACCTTTGACCCGGGTGCCGATCGACCGGCGGAGCCTGCTGAACCGGCAGGCGAGGTATCGCTCGACGCCGGTGTCGTCGCCGACCTCATCGCCTGGATGGCAACCTCGCCGGGCCGGCCGGTGCTGAACGAAGCGACGATCACCCCGCTCCTCGAGGAAGGCTGGCCGTGACCCGAGCCACCGGTCACTCGCTCCGCTGACGCCACCCCACGGCTGCTCCCGGACGATTCGGAGCCATCCACTCCTCGACCGTCGAAGGGTTGTGCGTGAGCACCTCCGGGCAGCATGCCATTGGGCGGTCTCGTCCGGAGCGCCGCAGCGCACGCGTTCTGCGCATGCGCGTCCCTTGCTCCGACCCACGTTCTGACGGCGTGACGGCTGACTGCGCTCACCAGGGCCGATTGCGTGCCAGCGGCTGCGGTCGAAATCTGAGGACTCCTACTCACGACTCCCCGCGCTGGCCACGACTACCGTCATTTTCACCGCCTTCCAGCTCCAGCCCCGCCTCTCTGACAGGACCCGCGATGCCTCCCCGACACACCCTCCGACGCGGCGCCGCCGTCCTGATCACCATGCTCGCGTCTGCGCTTGTCACCGGTTGCGCCGGGTGGGACCCGATCAGCGATCCACCGGCGGATCCTGAGATGCAGCCCTTGGAGGTCGTCGTCAACAGCGACACCCAGCCGGAGACGCCCTGCCTGCTCAACGTCAACGAGGTGCGCGCCGGGGAGCACCCGGTCAGCATCATCGGGGTCTCCGGGTTCACCCGAGTCAAGATCATCGACGAGGACCACAGGGTCGTGTTCCGTGGCGACAACGCCGGGCAACGCATCACGACCAACGACGCCGGAGAGGTGACCATCCACGCCGCCGAGGGCGAAGCCGAGGACACCGGCCCGGCCGCCCGGCTGGAGGCCGGAACGTTCACAGTTCAGTGCCGCCCCGAAGACGGTGAACCCGGCGGGGCCACCCTGCGCGTGCTGCCCGCGCGACCCGGTCACGAGCCCGCCAGTACCGCGCCGTGAACCTTCCGGGTAATGCACCCGTAATCCTTACGTGGAGGCAAGCATGGGCCAACGCAACGACCGAGCGGTGTGCGGCCGATGGTAGGCGCCGAATTGGTCGACTCGGACTGCGCGGGTTGCGGCGGAGACGTGCGCATACGTCTGAGCACCCGCACCGCCGAAGGCCCGGACGGGACCCTCGGCGCCATCACCTACGCCGACGCAGACATCGCCGTGTGGGACTGTCCCGCCTGTGGGTTCACCAACGCTGACGCATTCGGGGAGTGAGGCCCCCGCTCCCGTGTTGTCTCGGTCAAGCGACACCCGCCCTCCTGGCGCTCACCGAGCAGCGCGAGCGCGGCGGGTCGTTCACTGCGGCAGAGCAGCAGGAGCTGCGCGACTCCATCGCCAACCTGATGTCCTCGCGGCGCGTGGCCACGACCTGGGCAAGGCGATCAGACGTGCGTTTCGGCCCATCCTCGAGGCCCAAGTCCCGGCCGGGTGTCCGCCGCCGAGAGGGGTCTTTCGGCGGTACTGCTCCAAGCCGGACCCGAGCAGACTGGTGCCTGACAGAGGAGGTCGAGGTCATGACCACGCAGGTCCGGCCCGGGTCCGTGCCCGCAGGAACCATCACCCTGCTGCTGGGCATTCTCTTTACGGCCGCCGTCGCGTACACATATGCGCTGAGCCTGAGTGACACTTTCAACCCGCCGAACTGGGTCCGGGCCATCGGGTTGGTGTGGCTACCCATCGGCTTCGGCGGAGTGCCGCTCGGCTACGTCATCGCCCGCACGGGCGAGGGCCGTGACCGTGGTCGCCTCGGCGTTCTCATCGGGATCGTTGGTTTGGTGGCCTTCGTCGCCCTGGTCATCGCCATCGGCTGACGCAACGTGAGTCATCCGCTCCTCGGCAGACCCACCCGTCCCGGCATGTCCGGACGTCCGGGCCCGGCGCGGCCTTGGGTCTGGCTGCGCGGGACTTTCGACTCTGGGCGGCACTGGTCAACGCGGCGAATACTGGAGGTGTCAATGGAAGGGGCAGGCATGACTCGTCACGCAGTCATGAGGAGTCCCACCGCTCGATCCCCGGCGCCCCGAGTCGGTGAACCCGGACCCTCCGTGCCGCTGGCTTCGCTGCTGGAGACGTGGGTCGCGGATCAACTCATCACCCCTGAGCAGGCTGACCGGATCCTTGTCCGCGGCGACGTTGCCGTCCAGCCACCCCCTGCTGCGCAGGGGCACCCGCACGAGCGTTCGTCGCTGGTCATCGAAGCGCTCGGTTACCTCGGTGGTGTCATCATCCTCGTCGCCTCGATCCTGATCGCGTCGTTGTACTGGGACCAGGTCGGCACCACCATCAGGCTCGTCATCGCCGGCGGCCTCGCAGCCGTCCTGTTCGCTGCAGGGTTAGCCATCCCCGAGCGTCTCGAAGACGTAGGCATCCGGTTCCGCTCGGTGCTGTGGTTGCTCTCGACAGGCGCGTTTGCGGGGTTCATCGGCCTCCTTGGCGCAGATGCGCTGGACCTGCCTGCCGAAGACGTGTTCCTGCTGATCAGCGCCGGCGTCGCATTGCACGCAGCCGGCCTGTGGCTCATCAGCAGGACTCTCATCCAGCAGCTCGCCATGATGGTGGGCGTCATGCTGAGCGCCGCGGCGGTGACGAACGAGCTCGGGGTCAACGACGCGCTCCCCGGGTTCGCAGTCTGGGGAGTCGCCCTGATCTGGCTGTTGCTCGGCTGGGGTGGCCTTCTGAATCCGAGGCGGTTGGTGATGGTGTTCGGTGCTGCTGGGATGTTCCTCGGTGCAATGACGATGATTCCGACGTACGCCGGCATCGTCCTGGCTCTCGTGACGGCGGCCGCCGTCGTCGTGACCGCGGTTGTGTTCCGGGACCTGATGCTGCTCGCTGTCGGCGCGCTCGGCACGCTGCTGGTACTTCCGTCGTCCGTGATCGAGTTGTTCCCTGGGGACCTGGCGGCGCCGATCGCTCTTCTCTTGGTGGGCGCTCTACTCGTCGGTGCCGGACTGTTCATCGCGCGCCGTCGGCGCACCACGTCAGAAGCAGGGCCACCCGCTCACGACTTCTCCGTCGGCAGCTCTGCAGTCGCGATCAAATTGGCGGGCGTTGTCGGAGCTACCGTGGCGGCGGTGATCGTGGCAGTTGCGGTGATCTGAGGCTGGTGGGGAACCCGCCAACCAGCGCGGCCTTCGCTGCGGAACTGGGAGCGCACGCTCATCGCCACGAGTGGATCGCGGCAGAGAACCGGACGGTGGCGGGTGTGGTGGTCACTGGGCCCGCGGACTGGCGATGGGGGGCCGGTTCGAATCGCCTCGTCGTCGGGTGGGACTGCTTCGTCGCAGGCCCCCTCGGCAGAACGCGCTCGCGACAACGGACGATCACAATGGCCCGGCGGGTCAGCCGACCGTCGGTTCGAGGTTGCTGGCTGCGAACAGGAAGTCGTGGTCGGTGTACGTGGCTGCCGCCACTCGCAGAGAGGACCTGTCCAACGGCATGCTGCTGTAGATGTGCTGGATGCCGGCTGACTGCGTGGCCGCGCTGTCCCGGTTAGTCGACATGGTGGCTGGCGCGCAGGTTCTTTGCCGGTTCATGTCCCCGCCGAACACTGTGGCACCACCCCGTTGGCGTCGGGCCAGGACATCGTGAAGCTCCCTGCACTCCCCATCGTTGGCCACGCGCTGCCCCGTGGAGTCGCGCGTGCTCAGGTGCGCGGTGCAGATCGTGACGTTCCGCACGGTGGTGGCGCACAGCCACCGGCGCTGCTCACCCCTTGTCTGGATCGCGAACGCCCGGCCGTGTGAGCTGGTGATGGTGTCCTTGGCGAGGACCGCGAGGCCGAAGACGCCGCGTCCTCCAGGGTCGACGCACGGAATCGGCGCCCCTCGATAGCTGACTGCGGCGAAGCGCAGCCGGTAGCCGGTTCGACGAGCGATCTCGGCCGCGTCGGCGCTGCACGCCTCGGTGATCGTCACGGCCGACGGAGCCTGCTTCATGACTTGCGTCGTGGCTTCCTCCACGACGGAGGGGTAGGCAGTGCGCCCGTAGCAGTCGGCCTCGCCGGACAGGCACAGGTTCATCTGGAGGACCGTGTACGCCGCGCCAGATGCGTGCGCCGACGGGGACGACATCGCCGCCACGTGACCGATCGCCGTCAGCGTGAAGGCGGCCAGGGTGAGCACAAGAGCGGGCTTACGCAACGGACCACCTTGGAAGGTCGGTTCTGTGTCGGCCCCGCAGCCACGGTTGGACCCTGACAACTCGGACGGGGAAAAGCCTGCGACTCTTCGCGCACGCTCTCCCGTTGTTCGCTGCCCGGCCTCCTTCGGATGGGTCCGCCCAACAGGCGGGATCATCACTCGGGTGGAGCGCACCACCCCAGCAGCCGGAGCCGCCCCCGCGGCGCGACCGGCTCGATTCCCTCATCCAGGCAGCCCGGATCGAGGCGTGTCAGTGCGTTTTCTGGCCGTACCCCATGTCTAGCTGGGCGCTCGTGTGGCCGTAGCGATCAGGTGGGGGCTCAGGCCCAGCAGTTCGGGAACACGTTCGATGGCGCGTGCGGCGTCGATGAGCACGTCCCAGGCGGTTTGGTCGCCGACCCGAGACTCCATGTCGGCTGCGGCCAACGGCAGACCTTCCACTCCGACGAGGTCATCAAGCTGCAAGCCGGCTTGGGAGATCTCATCCGCCAGGTCGCCCGGGCGGTGGGTGTAGCCGACGAAACCGCTTGGCACGACGGGCGGGAGGTTCCCCGTGCGCTCAATCTCGGGCAGAAGAGACGGGAAGTGCGGACTGCGCTCGTAGAGCCGCTCCTGGAGGATGCCGTCGAGGCGCGGTGCCCACCTGGAGATGGCCGCGGCAAAGATGGGGCCGCCGTCGCGGACGATCCGGCGGGCTTCCTTCAACGTCTGGATCCGATCCCCCACCTCGGGCAGGTGGTACAGGGGACCCAGGAGAAGGACCGCATCGACCGACGCATCGGGCAGGTCGATGTCTCGAGCATCGCCGAGTGCGGTTCGGATTGACGGGTTTCCCAATGCCTGGAGCTGCTCCACATGGAGATCCATCAGGTCGCGGTGTTGCACCGTGTAACCCTGTTCGGCCAGCCACAAGGCGTAGCGGCCGGGGCCACCCCCGATGTCGGCGACGACCGCTGGAGCCGGTGGCATTCGCCGCTTCAGGATCTCCTTGGACCGCTCGAACTCCAGGACCCCCTTCGCACCGGCGAGCCGTTCTCGCTCTTTCCCCTGCTCGTAGTAGGCCTTCATCTGAGCATGCGCAGTCGACATGGCACCCAGCCTGCCCGACACTTCAGCGCGGATCACTCCAATGCCGCTCAGCCGCTCAGCCGCCCGGCCGGGCACTGTCAGCGACATGAGCGAGCGTGTTCGCTGGCTTACTCCCTCTCACTGCTCGAATCTGAAGGCTCTGGCGCGTGGGTGTTCGGCGCCTTGACCCGGTTGGTTCACCACATCAGTTCCTCAACGTGTGCGGCTCCATGTCAGAACGCGAAGGCCGGCGACTGAGCGTGGGTCGTAGAGGGCGACGAGCAAATCTCCACGTCCCGTCGCGTCAAAGAGGTGGCCGCTGGCGATAACCGTAGCGGTCCCCCACGGCCGGCCCGGGGACTGATTGAGGGGAGTATTCCCCGGTGGCTTGGGGCGACGAGTTGCGCCTTCCTGCAGCAGTCAGTGGACGACGCATAGACACAATCGCCCGCAGGCGACGGTGAAGCGCCTGCATCACCCTCGGGAGAAGTCGTCGGCGGTCATCGCCTCGCTTGCCGATCGCTCGCGTGCCAACACCGCGATCAGTGCGTCGGGATGGTCGGTGATCACTCCGTCGACCCCGAGCCGCAGCACCCGACCCATGGAGACGGGGTCGTTCACGGTCCAGGTGACGCAGTGCATCCCGCAGCCCTTGACGGCATCGACGGTGCGCCGGTCCAGGCTCTTGTGGTGGAGGCTCACCTGGTCCGCCCACCGGGAGTACGCACCGAGGTTGCCCTGGATGCTCCTGGTGAGCACGGCCAGCGTGACCCCCGGCAACTTCTCCCGCAGGTCCCTGGGGACCCGGCAGTCGAAGGACTGGACCGTGATCCGTCGATGGGGAAGGGGTGCGCTCTCGAGCAGCGCCGCGAGGTCGTGCAGATCGCGGGGACGTGATCCAACCGGTCGTTTGACCTCGATGAGCAGCCGCGCGGGCGTCGACGCGACCAGTTCCATCACGTCAGCCAGCGTGGGGATGCGCTCCCCCACGAACGACGGCCCCTTCCATGAGCCGGCGTCCAGACGGCGGAGCTGCCTGAGCGTCAGTTCCTCCACACGGGGA
>DASSJR010000318.1:0-5149 GCA_035691135.1 Nocardioides sp.
ACCGATCAGGTCGGAGTCGAGCAGCGCCTCGCGGGCCCGCATCCAGTTCCGGTTGCCCATCACGGTGTTGATCTCCCCGTTGTGGGCGATGAACCGGAAGGGGTGGGCCAGGGGCCAGCTCGGGAAGGTGTTGGTGGAGAACCGCGAGTGGACCACGGCCAGCGCGGAGGCGACCCGCTCGTCGGTCAGGTCGGGGTAGAAGTGTCCCAGCTGCTCGGTGGTGAGCATGCCCTTGTAGACCAGCGTGCGGCTCGAGAGGGAGGGGAAGTAGACCTCGGCCTCGCGCTCGGCCCGCTTGCGCAGGCAGAACGCCAGCCGCTCGAGGCCCATCCCGGCCACGCGGGCGCCCGCGCCGGCGAGGAAGAGCTGGCTGAACACCGGCATCACGCCGAGGGCGGTCTTGCCCAGCAGGTCGGACTCGATCGGCACGTCGCGCCAGCCGAGGACCTCCAGGCCCTCCTCGGCCGCGATCTCCTCGATCCTCCGCCGGGTCTTCTGGGCCTGCTCGGCGTCGTCGGGCAGGAACGCCGTGCCGACGGCGTACGAACCCGGGGGCGGCAGCTCGAAGTCGACCACCTCGCGCAGGAACGCGTCCGGAACCTGCATCAGGATGCCCGCGCCGTCGCCGGAGTTGGGCTCGGCGCCCGCGGCACCGCGGTGGTCGAGGTTGCGCAGGGCGGTCAACGCCTTGGCCACGATGTCGTGCTCGGCCTCGCCGGACAGGTTCGCCACGAAGGCCACGCCGCAGGCGTCGTGCTCGTGCCGCGGGTCGTAGAGACCCTGCGCCGGAGGCGTGCTGGAGAACCGGCTGTGCGGCGGGAACGCGTGATGTCCTGGCACCGGGCATTCTCCCGTCGTCGTCTGCGCCGATCCGCCGGCCCGGGCTGCGGGCGCAGCGCACCGTGCGTGGTCGGCAAGCTGGCTAGAGCAATTCAAGCTGTGCAGGGGACGACGTTGGCCCGAGCGGAGAGTCAGGTTACCACCGGGTTTCGTCGCGTCCGAGGGCCTGACTGACCCCCGGACACGCTTCTCCGGGGTCCCCGCCGAATCGGGAGCGCTGCGAGCGGTTCTGTGGGGTGAAGGCTCACGACGGGTCGGCGCCGGTGTCCTTCGACTCTCGGGTCTCCTCGATCTCCTCCGTCGGCTGGCGCCGCGTGTAGACCTGCTGCTCGCGGCCGGGATGGCGTCGTCCGGCCACCACGAAGTAGATCGCGGCGGCGGTGAACAGGATGATCGAGGTCCACACGTTGAGCCGCAGGCCCAGCACGTTCTGCAGCTGGACGTCGTCGATGCGGAGCATCTCGATCCAGCCGCGCCCGAGCGTGTAGGCCATCACGTAGAGCGCCAGCACCCGGCCGTGGCCGAGCCGGAAGCGGCGATCGAGCCAGACCACGAGGAAGAACGCCGCGAGGCACCAGAGGAACTCGTAGAGGAAGGTCGGGTGGAACAGCTGCGCGTCGCCGTACTGGCTGCGCACCGGATCGTTCAGGTCCTGGTCGATCTCGAGGCCCCAGGGCAAGGAGGTCGGGCCCCCGTAGAGCTCCTGGTTGAACCAGTTGCCCCACCGGCCGATGGCTTGGGCGACGAGGACGCCCGGAGCCATCGCGTCGAGCACCGGCAGCAGCTTGATCCCCTTGCGGCGGGCGCCGATGACCACGCCCAGCGCACCCATGGCGATCGCGCCCCACACCCCGAGCCCGCCCCGCCAGATGTAGAGAGCCGTGACCGGATTGTTGTCGTCGCCGAAGTAGAGCTGGTAGTCGGTGATCACGTGGTAGAGCCGGCCGCCGACGAGCCCGAACGGGACGGCCCAGACGGCGAGGTCGCTGACCTCGCCGGGCTGGCCGCCGCGGGCCACCCATCGGCGCTCGCCGATCCAGATGGCGGCGATGATGCCGAGGATGATGCACAGCGCGTAGCCGCGCAGCGGCAGGGGCCCGAGGTTCCAGACGCCGTCGCTGGGACTGGGGATCGACAGGCTCGTCAGCTGGATCACGCGGGTCATCGGGGTGCCTCTTCGAGGAGTCGGTGGATGTCGTCGGCGAACTGGGCGGCGGAGGTGCCCTGGGTCCACACGATCGGCACGCGGTCGGCGTCGTTGATCGCGGTGACGTGGGTGCTGTGGGTGACCTCGTAGCCACCGCTGGGCAGTCGCTCGCCGTGCTCGACCGCCACCGCGAGCGGCTTGCCGACGTCGATGATGGTGTCGAGGTCGCCGGTCAACCCTATGAAGGAGGGGTCGAAGCGGTCGAGGTACGTGCGAAGGGTGTGGGGATCGTCGCGGGCGGGGTCGGTGGTCACGAACGCCACGTCGACCCGCTCCCTGTCCTGCTCGTCGAGGCGGGTCATCGCGGATGCGAGCGACGACATCACGACCTGGCAGATGTCGGGACAGCGCGTGTAGCCGAAGAACACCAGGGTGAGCGGCCGGTCGGTGTCGCCGGCCAGCGAGTAGGGCTCCCCCTCCGTGTCGGTCAGTGTCGTGTGAGGGACGACGTACTGCTCGTCGAGGACCGCACCATGGAAGCCGGACTGGGCGGACGAGGAGTTGTCGCCGCATCCGGCGAGCACGAGCACGACGGCAGTGAGGAACGCGGCGAGCCTGGAGAGATGCGCCCTACGCACGAACACCGCCGGCCAGGTCCTCGGTGAGGGCGGTCAGTGCGCGCAGCCCCGCCGCCCGGTCGTCGGGGTGGTCGAGCAGGGTGCGGACGAAGGCAGAGCCGACGATGACCCCGTCGGCGTACGCCGCCACGGCCGCGGCCTGCCGACCGTTGCCGACGCCCAGCCCGACCGCGACCGGGAGGTCGGTGGTGGACCGCGTGCGGGACACCAGCGGGGCCGCCAGGTCGCTGGTGCTCTCGCGGGCGCCGGTGACGCCCATGACGGCGGTGGCGTAGACGAAGCCGCGGCAGGCGGCGGTGGTCATCGCGATCCGGGCGTCGGTTGAGCTGGGGGCGACCAGGAAGACCTTGTCGAGGTCGTGCTCGTCAGCGGCGGCAATCCAGTCCTCGGCGCTGTCCGGGGTCAGGTCGGGGGTGATCAGCCCCGCTCCCCCGGCGCTGGCGAGATCGGCGGCGAACCGTCGGGCGCCGTACCTCTCCACCGGGTTCCAGTAGGTCATCACCAGGGTCGGGGTGCCGGTGGCGGCCACCGCCTCGACGGTGCGCAGCACGTCGCGGGTCCGCACCCCGCCGTCCAGGGCCTGCTGGGCCGCGGCCTGGATCGTGGGGCCGTCCATCACCGGGTCGGAATAGGGCAGGCCGACCTCGATCACGTCACACCCGGCGTCGACCATGACCGTCAGCGCCTCGATGCCGCCGTCGACGTCGGGGAAGCCGGCGGGCAGGTAGCCGACCAGGGCGGAACGATCCTCCTGCCGCGCCCGGTCGAACGCGGTGGAGGCGCTCACACGGGTGTTGCTCACTCGGGCTCTCCCACGGGGTCGGCGGTGACCTCGTCGGGGTCCCCGAGCCCGAACCACGAGATCGCGGTGTCCATGTCCTTGTCGCCGCGGCCGCTCAGGTTGATCAGGACGGTGGCCTCGGGACCCTTCTCGGCGGCGAGCTTCCTCGCGACGTCGAGTGCACCGGCGACCGCGTGGGCCGACTCGATCGCGGGGATGATTCCCTCGGTCCGGCTGAGGAGGGCGAGGGCGTCCATCGCCTCGGCGTCGGTCACGGGGACGTAGGTCGCCCGCCCGGTCGAGGCCAGGTGGGCGTGCTGGGGACCGACACCCGGGTAGTCGAGCCCGGCCGAGATCGAGTGCGACTCGATCGTCTGCCCGTCCTCGTCCTGGAGGACAAAGGTGCGCGCGCCGTGGAGGACCCCGCTGGCGCCCGCCGCGATGGTCGCCGCGTGGCGCCCGGTGTCCACCCCTTCGCCGCCCGGCTCGAAGCCCCAGATCGCGACCTCCTCGTCGTCGAGGAACGCCTGGAACAGCCCGATCGCGTTGGATCCGCCACCCACGCACGCCGCAATGGCGTCCGGAAGCGCGCCGTACCGCTCGAGGCACTGCCGCCGGGCCTCGTCGCCGATGCCGCTGGTGAAGTCGCGGACCATGCTCGGGAACGGGTGCGGGCCGGCCGCCGTGCCGAAGAGGTACGCCGTGTGGTCGACGCTGGCGACCCAGTCGCGCAACGCCTCGTTGATCGCGTCCTTCAGGGTCGCGCTGCCGGACTCGACGGGGACGACCTTGGCGCCGAGGAGGTGCATCCGGGCGACGTTGAGGGCCTGTCGACGGGTGTCCACCCCGCCCATGTAGACGGTGCAGTCGAAGCCGAAGTAGGCCGCCGCGGTGGCGCTGGCGACGCCGTGCTGGCCAGCCCCGGTCTCGGCGATCACCCGGGTCTTGCCCATCCGCCGGGTGAGCAGGGCCTGGCCGAGGACGTTGCGGATCTTGTGGGCGCCGGTGTGGTTGAGGTCCTCGCGCTTGAGCAGGATCCGGCAGCCGACCTGGTCACTGAGCCGTTCGGCGAAGTAGAGCGGGCTGGGGGTCCCTGCATACTCGCGGAGAATCTGTTCGAACTCGGCGGTGAAGGTCGGATCGGCCATGGCGTCCTGCCAGGCGACGGTGAGCTCGTCGAGGGCGGCCACGAGGGCCTCGGGCATGAAGCGCCCGCCCCACTGCTGCTCGTCGGCGGCACCGAAGTAGCCGCGCTCGTCGGCGTCGTAGGTCATCCGGTTCCTCGCTGGTCAAGCGTCTCGAGGGCCGCCAGCGCCCGCACAGCCGCCTCGGGGTTGCCGTGGCGGACCAGCGCCTCCCCGACGAGCACGGCGCCTGCTCCCTGGTCGGCGAACCGGCCTGCGTCAGCGGGCCCCGCGATGCCGGACTCGGCGACCAGCACGCGGTCGCCGGGAACCAGCGGCGCCAGCCGCGCGAACGTGTCGGGGTCGACGTCGAGGGTCCGCAGGTTGCGTGCGTTGACGCCGATCAGCTCGGCGTCGAGGTCGACTGCGCGCTCGGTCTCGGCCTCGTCGTGCACCTCGACCAGGACGGTGAGTCCGAGCTCGCGGGCGTCGTCGTGGAGTCGGTGGAGCGTGTCGTCGTCGAGCGCGGCGACGATCAGGAGCGCGAGGTCGGCGCCCGCGGCCCGGGCCTCCAGCAGCTGGTAGGGGGTGACGATGAAGTCCTTGCGCAGCACCGGGA
>DASSJR010000319.1:0-17484 GCA_035691135.1 Nocardioides sp.
CGGGCGCCGGGCGCGCGCACGTTCGAGGGCGGCCCGCCCGAGTGCGCGGGTAGACCGCTGGAGGCGGCCGGCAACGGTCGTCGTAGATGGATGGTCGCCGCGACGCCCCCGGGCGTCGTACAGAACCCGGCCTACAGGCCAGCCCATCCGCCGCACCCCGTCTGAACTGCGAAAACGGGGTTCGGAGAGTGTTCAGTCCGCAAGTACATGTGGGTCAGCGTCGGGCCAGCCATCGGTCGTGACCGCGTCCAGGTCACCGGTTCGCGGGCGCGGAACTGGCCTCGTCACCCCAGACGGCTCGGGCCCCGGAGTCCCCGACGCGGTAGACCTGTACGCCGACGACGACCGCCGCGACCACGGCCAAGATGGCGATCACGGTGATCAGGCCACTGCGCGGGCTGGGCTCGCCCGGCGCCGGCCACTGGCCGTCGGTCCGTCCTCGACGGTCGAGGAAGACCAGGACAGCAACGAGCACCAGCATTGGCAGCGCGAACCAGATCAGCTGATCGCCGAGCTCGGCGTGCTCGCCCGGGTCACCGACACGCTTCTCGAATGACTCGCCGCTCGAGGTCGCGATCGGGATGAAGAGGGTGCCGACGGCAGCGATCCCAAGCACCAGGAGCCCGAACCTGTGTCGCCAGCGTGGACGTACGGCGATGGCGATCGTGCCCAGGACGGCCAGCGGCAGCAGTACGACGACGCCGTGCACCACCAGGGGATGCAGGGGCAAGCCGTTGAACGTGTCGAACATCGGGTTGTCTCCTCGAAAAAGGATGGCGATCGCGCGTGGTGTGAGGCTACGCGCATCGTGGCGGCAGCAGTCTGAATCCTGACCGGACCGTCACCGGCCCGACGTGCTCACGCCTGCACGGTCAGCGGGGCCGAAAGAAGGTTCCAGCGGCACGACTCATGGCCGGCCCCGTCCTGTTGGGCGCGGGCGTATTCATGAATGCGTGCTGCTCAGGACGGGTCTGCGGGATGGCCGGCCCCCGGGACGGTTGAACCCGCGCGGGCGGCCGTCGTCGGCAGCGTGTGGAGATGGGCTGCGGCCGAGGCGGCCGCGTCCTGCATCGTGCCCTGCTCGGCACGGAACCGCCGGATCGCCACGAGGGCGAGCAGGATGCCGAGCGCGCTGAACACCACCATCACCCACGATGCCGCGGCCAGCCCGGAGGCCAGAGCGTCGGCGGTGGACGCGCCGTCGGCACGCTGGTTGGCGGTCACGCTGGCGTAGATGGTCGCTGCCAGGGCGGTGGCGATGGCGGCACCGACGTACCTCGCCATGTTGGAGACGCCTGACGCCTCACCGACCTGCTCGGCCGGGACCGCGGCGGTCGCGGCGGAGGACGACGGGCCGTTGGTCAGGCCCATCCCCATCGCAATCGCGACCAGGGGGAGCAGGAACGTGGCGTACACCCATGACGCGTCGGCCAGCCCGATCGCGACGAAGCCGGCCGTCGTGACCACGAAGCCGACGCCGATGACCTGCCGGCCACCGAACTTCTTCGCCAGCCGGGGCACCAGCGGCGCGACCAGCACCAGACCCGCGGTGGCGGGCAGCGTCGCCAGCCCGGCCTCGAGCGGGGAGAACCCCAGGCTGGCCGGGTCCTGGAAGTACAGGCTGAGCAGGTACATCAGTGCATTGATGGTGCCGGCGCCGATCAGGATGGCGATCGTGGCCCCGACCAGGATCCGGTTGCGGAGCAGACCGAGATCGAGCAGGGGCGCCGTCACCCGGTGCTCGACCGTCACGAACGCGAACCCGGCCACGATCGCGATGCCGAAGCACACGAGGGTCTGCGTGGAGACCCAGCCCCAGTCGCCGCTCTTGCTGACGCCCAGGATCAGGGGCGCCAGCGTGAGGCCGATCAGGACGGTGCCGGCGTAGTCGATCGAGCGGGGCGCATCGGGATCGCGGGACTCCGAGACGGTCGCGTACGTCAGGAGCATGCACAGCGCGGCGACTCCCGCGTCGATCCAGAACAGACCCTGCCACCCGGTCGTGTCGACGAGCACGCCTCCGAGCAGCGGTCCGGCAGCAGCGCCTACGGCGGCCGCGGCGCCCCAGAGCGAGACCGCGCGCAGGTTCGCGTCACCCGATGTCGCCACCGACAGCAGGCTCAGCCCGCAGGCAAGGATCGTCGCGCCCGAGGCGCCCTGGATGAGCCGCCCGGCGATCACCATCTCGCCGGTTCCGGCGAGCGCGATCATCACGCAGGACACCACGAACAGCAGAAGTCCCAGCTGGAAGATGCGCTTGCGTCCGAAGACGTCTCCCAAGGAGCCGGAGGTGATGATCACCGCCGCGCCCACGAGTGAGTAGCCGGTCACCGCCCACTGAAGCGTGTCCAGTGACGTCCCGGTGTCCTCGCTGATCGCGGGAAGCAGGATGCTCACGGCCGACGTGTTGGCATTGACGACCAGCGTGGAGATGCAGGTCGCGGCCAGCACCCCTCCGGTCCGCTGGGAAGCCTGCACGGCGACGTCACTCACGGGCAGACCGTAGGTCCGGCTGGGTGGCCCTTCCCTCACCTGTTCCGTACGACGTTCGGCCCTCAGTGCACCTCGAGCTGGACGAGGATCTTGTCGAGATCGTGCACCTCGACGTCGACGGTTCCGGGCTGGTCGAGGTTGGTGATGGTGAGGGTGGACTTGCCCTCCTCGTACTCGAGCTCCTGCTCGGGCGTGGAGTGGACGTGGATCTCGCCGGGCTTGTCGGCGGTGACATCGAGCTCGACCTCCTGGCCGGCCTCGACCTCGATCCGGTCACCGTTGGGCGTCACCTCGTCGCCGTTGATGGTGACGGCGATGGTCTTCGGCGCCTCGCTCTGCTGGGAGGTGCCGCCGGAGGCAGAGGCCCCGTCGCCTTCGTCGCCGCCGCACGCACTGGTCAGGGTGAGCGCACACAGCACGACAGCCAGGCTCGCCAGGGTTCGACGCATCTCGCTGTTCCTTCTCGCTCGGGCCTCCGTCAAGCCGTGGTGCGGCAGCGCCTCTGCCCCCGCTGATGACGCTGCCGCACCACTGGCTCCCTCGAGAACCCGGCCGATCAGGGGTACCTGCCCCCTCACCATGGAGGGCGAGACGCCGACCCGGTCCTGCCACGAGACGGTACGCCGTTGGGGCCCGTGCCACGGGCGAATGCAGAAATCGCTGCACTTGGCGGTGGCGTGCTAGAGCCCGGCCACTCCGTCGTCGTACGACGCCCTGAACGTGTGCCCGCGCCAAGCCTTGGCGGCGAGGTAGCGGCCATTGCCGGGCGACAGGTGCAGCCGGGTCGGCACCTGGTGGTTCACCTTGATGCCTGCGGCGTGCAGCTGGGCGGCCTTGTCGGGGTTGTTGGTGAGCAGGTCGATCTCGTCGACTCCGAGCGCCAGCAGCATCTGCGCCGCAACGGTGTAGTCACGCTCGTCCTTGGCGAAGCCGAGTGCGGTGTTCGCCTCGTAGGTGTCGAGACCCGTGTCCTGCAGCGCGTACGCGTCGAGCTTGTTGTAGAGGCCGATGCCCCGGCCCTCCTGACGGAGATACAGCAAGTAGCCGCCGACTTCGGAGATCCGGCCGACCGCCTCCCGGAGCTGAGGGCCGCAGTCGCAGCGCTGGCTACCGAGCACGTCGCCGGTGAGGCACTCGCTGTGCACCCGCACCAGTGGCACGTCGTCCGCGTCGGCAAGGCCGGTTCCTGCCCGATCCCCCAGCGCGATGGCGACATGTTCCCGGCCGTCGGACAGGCCGTCGAAGCTGAGCATCGTGACCTCGGCGAGGCTGCCGTCCTCGAGGCGGAGCGGCAACGGGACCTGGCCCCGGATCGTGGCGGGCGTGACCGGTGACATGCTCACCCCTCTCGCGATGCCGCGGCGAACCGCGAGGACAGTGCGTAGCGCAGCAGCACCACGTCGCCGATCTGTCGGGCCTCTGCGAGGTCGGCGCGGCGACCGGGGTTCCAGGGGAAGGAGCCGTCACCCACGAACCGGCGGGCGCGCGAGTTCCCGACGAAGAACGGCGCGATGACCAGGTGCAGCTCGTCGGCGAGGTCCTCGGTGAGGAACTGGGTGTGGACCCGTCCGCCGCCCTCGACCATCAGCCGTCGGACGCCGCGGCCGAACAGGTCCTGGACCATCCGCGCGAGATCCACCGGTTGTCCGCCGTCGACGATGGTCGCGACGTCGCCCAGACGCCGGCGTGCGGCGGGCAGGGCACGGCTGGCGCAGTAGACGATCTTCTCGCTGTCGCCGGTGGCGAAGAAGCTGCTGGACGCGTCCAGGTTCGCCCGCTCGGTGATCGTGACCTTCCGCGGCGTCTCCGCCTGTCCGCGCGCCCGGCGCTGCTGGCGCAGCGACTGGCTGCGCACGAGCAGTCGCGGGTTGTCGCTGCGCACCGTCGCGGCTCCGACCAGGATCGCGTCACACTCCGCCCGCACCGCGTCGACGCGCTCGAGGTCCGCCTCGTTGGAGAGGACCAGTCGTTCGTTGTCGGCAGCGTCGAGGTACCCGTCGAGCGACATGCCGCAGCTCAGGATCGTGTAGGGGCGCTCACCCATGGGCCCGGCCCTTCCCGGCCAGGTGCGGCTCCACCGGGCGCGGCTCGTCCGGTTGGCTCCGGGCGCGGCGAACCCAGTCCACCACGAGCACGACGGCCCCCGGGAGGTTCGCGACCAGCACGATGGCGGCGAACGCGACCGCGGTCTCCACGCCCAGCCCGGCACCGACTCCTGCCGCTCCGAAGACCCACGCCGCCACGCCCTCGCGCGGCCCCCAGCCGGCGAGGTTGATGGGCAACCCCGCCGCCAGGAAGACGAGCAGGGTCAGCGGGAGCAGGGTCACCGCCGAGGTCGTGACTCCGACCGCCCGCGCCGCGAGGAGGTACGTCGCCAGGAAACAGCCCAGCGCCACCGTCGACGCCAGGACGATGCCGGGAAGCGCGTGCCGGACCGCCAGCACGGCCCGGACGTCGTCACGTACGACGCGTCGCACCCTTGCCGCCCACGAGTCCGGGTGAGAGGGCGCGGTCAGCTGGATCACCAGGGCCATCGCTGCGACCACGAGGGCCAGCACAGCGAGCACGGTCGGCATCGAGCCACGCACGGGCGAGGGGATGACCAGCAGGACCACCAGCGCGATCACCGCCTGCACGACCTGGCCGGCCGCCCGCTCCCACACGACGGCGCGCATGCCGGCTGCGGTGTCGCCCGCATCCAGCCCGTGCCGGACGCCGCGGTGCACATCGCCCAGGATCCCGCCCGGCAGGGTCAGGTTCAGGAACTGGGCGCGGTAGCAGGAGCCCACCGCCGGCGCCACGTCGACCCGGACGCCCAGCTCTCGCGAGACCAGGTGCCAACGCCAGGCACAGGCCACGGTCGCCAGGATCCCGATGACCGCGCCGAGGGCGAGCGTCCACGGATCGAGCTCGCGAAACCCCGTGACGAACGGACCGGTGCCCACCCGCCACAGCACCACGCCGAGCACAACCGCGCCGACGAAAGCGCTGAGGAGTCGCCACGGAAGTCGCTTCATGCGGCCACCCCCGCCAGGACCTCCGCCACGCGGCGCGCGGTCTCGGGCCATCCGCGCAGGCTGTGCCGGCGTTCGTCGGCGGCACCGCGGAGCTCGTCACGCAGGGACGGTTCGCTGAGCCAGCGGGTCACCGCAGCCGCCAGCGCCGCGACGTCGCCGGGCGGGACCACCAATCCGGGCACCCGGCCGTCCGGCAGCTCGCCCAGCGCCTCGGGAACCCCGCCGGCCCGAGTCGCCAGCACCGGGAGGCTGCGCGCGAGGGCCTCGGTCACGACCATGCCGTAGGTCTCCCCGTGGCTCGGGAGCACAAGCAGGTCGGCAGCGGCGTACGACGCCTCCAGCTCGCGGCCGGTGCGGGGGCCGGCCAGCTCGAACCGGTCGTCGAGACCGGCCTGCTTGATGTCGTGGAACAGACCGTCGACGAAGTCGGGCGCCTTGGTCAACGAGCCCACGCACACGCAGTGCCAGTCGAAGTCGACGAGACCGGCCAGCGCCGCCAGGAGCACGTCGTGGCCCTTCCAGGCCGTCACCGCACCCACGCACAGCAGGTTGCGGCCCGTGTCGCTCCCGGCCGTCGGGTCGGCGGCGTCGACCCCCGGAACGGCGACGTGGAGCATCGCCGGGTCGAGGCCATAGGCCTCCCGCAACCATCCGCGGGTCCACTCGCTCGTGGTGACGACCGCCGCGGCCGCGCGCAGGACGGCCGACTCCGGCTCGCGGCCTCCCGCGTCGCGGGCGCCGATCGGGGTGTGCAGGAGCACCACCAGGCGCAGCCGCCTCGACTCGGGCACCATCACCTCCGGCACCGCGGAGGCCACCAGTCCGTCGACCAGGACCAGGGCGCCGTCGGGTATCGCCCCGAGCGTCTCGCCGAGCCGATGTCGTGCAGCCTCGCCGGCCCACGGCCAACCACCGGCCACCGGTCTCATCCGCACAGCCCAGCCGAGGGTACCGAGGCCCCGGCAAAGTCGCCGGTCGTAGGTGTTGCCCCCACTCGGCCGCGTCGGATCGTCGATCCCCTCCGGGACCACGACCTGAAGGGCGCGATCCGGGCTCATGGTTCCCGCTCGTAGCTCGCCCACGCCACGTGGGACTCGTGCAAGGTGACGACGATGCTGCTCACGCGTGCGGGGTCGCCCAGGGCACCGGCCCGCACCTGTTGCGCGAGCCGGTCGGCCAGGTGCTTCGCGAGCACCTCGGTGGTGGAGTTGACGCCTTCGAAGACGGGTTCGTTGTCGAGGTTGCGGTAGCTCAGGTCGGCCACGACGCGGCGCAGCTCCTCGGTCGCGCGTCCGATGTCGACCAGGATCCCGTCGTCGTCGACGGACTCGCCGCGGAACGTGGCGTCGACGACGTACGTCGCACCGTGCAGCCGCTGTGCCGGCCCGAAGACCTCACCCCGGAGGCTGTGCGCCACCAGCATGTGGTCCCGGACGGTCACGCTGAACACGGGATCTCCGACTGCTCGTAGGTCACCGCGTGGCAGAGGGCCGGCAGGTCACCGCGGGCCAGCCGCGGCATCACCTCGGGGAGCGTGTCGAACGGCGACTCGCCGGTCAACAGGACGTCGAAGGCCGGGTCCCGGAGCAGGTCGAGGGCCAGCGCGAGCCGGTCGGCGGTCGTGCGCCGGTCGCGGCGGGCCGGGGAGACGGTGCCGACCTGGCTGGCCCGGACGGTGAGCCGGCCCGAATGGAAGGCACCACCGAGGGACAGGCTGGTCACGTCGTCGCCGTACCAGCTCAGCTCGGTGACCGTGCCCTCCGCAGCCAGCAGCTCCAGCGAGAGCTGGAGGCCCGCCGAGGTGGCGCTGGTGTGGACGACCAGATCCTTCCCGCCCCGCGCCTGGTCGGGCAGGGCGAACCCCACGTCCAGCGATGACGCGACGTCGGCGCGGCGTGGGTCGATGTCGACCAGCGTCACCGAGACGCCGGGGATGCGGGACAGCAGCCGCGCCACGCAGCAGCCCAGGGTTCCGGCTCCGACGACCGCCACCCGGTCCCCGATCATCGGCGCGGAGTCCCACAGTGCGTTGACGGCGGTCTCGACGATCCCGGTGAGGACCGCGCGGGCCACGGGCACCTCGTCGGGCACGACGGTCACCGCGGCGGCGGGGACGACGTAGGCGGTCTGGTGGGGATGGAGGCAGAACACGGTGCGGCCGCGAAGGTGGGTCGGGCCGTCCTCCACGAGCCCCACGTTGAGGTACCCGTACTTGACCGGCCCCGGGAAGGCTCCATCCTGGAAAGGAGCCCGCATCGCGTCGTACTGGCTGGGCGGGACGCGTCCGTCGAACACCAGTGCCTCGGTGCCTCGGCTCACCGCGGAGCGCAGGGTCCGGACCATGACCTCGTCGGGGCCCGGGGCCGCGAGCGTGACCGGCCGTATCTCGCCGGCGCCGGGCTCGCGCAGCCAGAACGCCTGAGCCTCCCTCTGCTGCATGCCCGCCTCACCCGGCTCCGGATGAACCTGAGCCGCAACTTGCTCGTTCGTAGACGTGTAGCTCCCTATGGGTCTGACAACGGAGGACGTGTGGCCACGGTTCAACGCCGCCCCCGGCCGGGATGGCTCGAACCGAAGTGGCCGAGGCCCAGTTGGCGCAGTGTGGCTGCCGGGACCGTCACGGTGCTCGCCGTCCTTCTCGTGCTGCTCGCGCTGAACGTCCCCGTCCAGATCATTCCCGAAGAGTCCGACCGCGACACATTTGTCCCCCTCCCCCTCGAGTCGTTCGTGCGGCTTCCCCTCGAGGCGATCTTGTTCTTTGCGGTCGTCCTCGCGGTGCCGGCCAGGTTCGGGCGGCTCCGGACGGCCCTGGCCATCGTCGTCGGCATGGTGCTCGGCCTCTCGACGGTCTTCAAGATCCTCGACATCGGCTTCGGCCAGGCGCTGAACCGTCCGTTCGACCCGCTGATCGACTGGACCTACGGGCGCGACGTCATCGACCTTGTGCGGGACTCATTCGGCGCCGGGCCCGGCACGGTGATCCTCGTCCTGGGGACGGCGCTCGCCCTCGCGCTCCTGGTGCTGCTGCCACTCGCCCTGCTGCGGCTCACCCGACTCGCCGTGCGACACCGTCGCCGCGCCTGGCAGACGCTCGCGGCGCTCGCCTCGCTCTGGCTCGTCCTGGCGCTCCTGGACGTGCGCGCCGACACCGGCGAGCTCGCCTCCGCCGACACGGCCCCCTACGTCTACGGCGAGGTGAGCCGGATCCCGTCCGAGCTGCGTGACCAGCGGCTCTTCGAGGAGGCGGCACAGGACGACCCGCTTCGCGGCGTCTCGCCCCGACACCTGCTGACGGGGCTGCGCGGCAAGGACGTCCTGTTCGTGTTCGTGGAGAGCTACGGGCAGGTCGCGGTCGAGGGGTCCTCGTTCTCGCCCGGCGTCGACGAGGTCCTCGCCTCAGGCGACCGTCGGCTCGCGAAGGCGGGATTCTCGAGCCGGACTGCCTACCTGACCTCCCCCACCTTCGGTGCGCTCAGCTGGCTGGCGCACTCGACGCTCCAGTCCGGTCTGTGGGTCGACAGCCAGCAGCGCTACGACCTGCTGGTGACCGGGTCGCGACTGACCCTGAGCCAGATCTTCGGAAGGGCCGGGTGGCGGACAGTGGACTTCGTACCGGCAAACAACAGGGACTGGCCGCAGGGTGAGTTCTACCAGTACGACCACATCTACGACTCCCGCAACATCGGCTACCAGGGCCCGCGGTTCGGCTACCCGACGATGCCCGACCAGTTCACGCTGGACGCCGTCCACCACCTCGAGCTCGCGGACCAGGGCCGCCGACCGCTGATGGCCGAGATCGACCTGCTCACCAGCCACGCACCCTGGTCCCGGATCCCCCGGATGATCGACCAGTCCGACGTCGGGGACGGCTCGGTCTACCACGGCATGCCGGAGCAGCTGCCGTCGGCGGGTGACATCTGGCCGGATCCCACGCGGATCCGTGCGGCCTACGGGAAGTCGATCGAGTACTCACTCAACGCCCTGATCACCTTCATCACGACGTACGGCGACGACGACACGGTCGTCGTCATGCTCGGCGACCACCAGCCCGCGACCGTCGTCTCCGGTGAGGACGCAAGTCACGACGTGCCGATCTCGATCGTGGCGCGGGACGCGACGGTGCTCGACGCCATCTCTGGCTGGGGATGGGGCGCGGGGCTGCACCCCGAGCCGGACGCACCAGTGTGGCGGATGGACGTGTTCCGCGACCGTTTCCTCGCGGCATATGGGTCCGCGAGGGAGACTGGAGTGGACGCGACCAACGGTCGTTGAACCCGCGCGGCTCTCGGCTCGTATCCCGGACAGGAGGGTGCAGATGCCTGACGAGGTCGCGCTCATGAACCAGCTCCACGAGGAGCACGCGCTCGCCTTGTGGCGGTTCTGCCTCCGCCTGGTGGGCAACGACGAAGGCCGCGCCGAGGACGTCGTGCAGGAGACGATGCTCCGCGCCTGGCGGCACCGTGCCGTCCTGGAGAGCTCGCCCCCCGCCCTGCGCGCGTGGCTCTACACCGTGGCCCGCAACATCGTCACGGACGAGTGGCGTCGGCAGCGCACCCGCCGCGAGACCTCGGTGGCCGAGGTCCCGGAGAGCAGCACCCCCGACGAGACCGTCGACCACATGCTCCTGTCCTGGGTGGTGGCCGAGGCGATCACCCGGCTCTCGGCGGACCACCGGGCGGTCCTCCTCGAGTGCTACTACCGCGGGCAACCGGTGGCGGAGGCCTCACGACGTCTCGGTGTACCGGAGGGCACCGTCAAGTCGCGCACCCACTACGCATTGCGGGCGCTCCGTCTGGCCCTGGAGGAGATGGGGGTGAGCGCGTCATGAACACCCCACGACGGTCCCCGACTCCCCCGCTCCGCTTCACCCCACGGGATCGAGGCGATCCCGCGGGGACCCCGAGCCGCTCCTCCGTCGAACTGCGCCGTGGGGGCCCGGAATGAGCTGCCCCTACGCCCGGGACCCCGCCGCCTACGTCATCGGCTCCCTCTCCCCGGCCGAGAGGCTCGAGTTCGAGGAGCACCTCGGCGAGTGCGACGACTGCACCCAGGCGATCCGCGAGCTCGCCGGACTCCCCGGCCTGCTCGGTCGAGTCGAGCCCAGCGTCCTGGAGCACCCCGTGGCGGACCGGCCGGTACCGGAGACGCTCCTGCCGACCCTGTCGCGGCAGGTGCGCAGCGCCCGCCGTCGACGGACCCTGATCGCCGCCGGGGTGTCCGCGGCCGTGGTGGCGGTGCTCGTCCCGCTCCTGGTGTCGCAGCTCGGAGCCCCTGACCGTTCGCAACCGGGCAAGCCGGACGAGAGCTCCGACTCCCCGGCGTCGGTCTCCGAACCCATGCGCCCGGTCGGCGACGTACCTCTGAAGGCGAGCGTGACCATGGAGTCGGTCACCTGGGGCACCCGGCTCGGCCTCACCAGCACCTACGACCGGTGGGCCATGGACAAGCGGCTGCCGCCGTCGATGGACTACACGCTGTGCGTGCGGACCTGGGACGGGCACACCGAAGAGGTCGGCAGCTGGCGGTCGGTCGACGGGATGACCATGGAGGTCTCGGGCGCCACCTCCGCGACCGAGGACGACATCTCGTCGGTGCAGGTGCGGGCACCGGACGGCCACGTGGTGCTGCGGCTTCCCAAGTGACCGATCACGTCTGGGCTGCCTGAAGGACCTTCTCCGCGACGCACGCGAACTTGCGGACCCGCCCCTTCCGCAACCAGTCGCTCCAGAGCCGATGAGCGGCCAGCAGCTCGTCGACCGCCAGGTGACCGAGCTGGTCGGCGATCGCCTGCCGGTCGGCGGCGAACGCGTCGCCCAGCGAGTCGGCCATCGCGCGATGGGCTCCGCTGCACTCCTGCGTCCACGTGACCTGCAGGCCGGATCTCTCGAGGTGCCCCAGCAGCTCAGGCATCGGCACCAGCCACACGGTGTCGGCGTCAGGCATCTGCTGCCGCTCCTCCGCCGTCAGCGGCCGGCCCTCCTCGAAGGTGAACGCGAACCGCCCGCCCGTCTTCAGCGCCGCGGATATGTCGCGCACCAGCGTCTGCTTGTCGACGAAGGCGAGCATGGTCTCCAGCAGCAGCACGACGTCGAACGGCCCGGGCGGCACCGGCGGGACCCGGGCGACCTCGAAGCGGCACGGAAGGCCGCCGGCTCGTTCTCGCGCGATCGCGATCGCGCTGGGGCTCGAGTCGACCCCCAGGTAGCTGCACCCGAGCTCCGCGGCGAGGAACCGTCCGGGCCCGGCCACGCCGCAGCACAGGTCCAGCACCGAGACGCTCGGACCGATCCCGGCCTGCACCGCCAGCGTGCGGATCTCCTCGGCCCGCATGAAGCTTTCCTGCTCGACGAAGTCCCCTGACGGGTACGCCGTCCGGCGCGCCCGACCCAGCGCCCGGTCGAAGGCGAGGCGCTCGTCCTGCTTCATGGGCGCGGCACGCGCGCACGACCCGGTTGACGGGCGAACCGGTCGCCCTCCGGAGACCGACGCCGCCAGAGCCACAGCACGTCCCGGCCGAACGACTCAGCCAGCAGCGCCAACGCGACCAACAGCCCGGCGGTCGTGAGCCACGACGGGGCCACGTCCGCTGCCGCCACGGTCAGCGCGATCCCCTGCACAGCGGTGACCACCTTCCGCCAGAAGCGCGGGGGCAGCTGCCGACGCATCCACGGCAGCACCCAGCCGGCTGCCGCGAACGCATACCGGGCCAAGCCGATCGCCAGCACCCAACCCCGTCCCGCCTCGGCGACGTAGACGCTCAGGACCAGGATCAGGAAAGCGTCGACCTCCCCGTCGAACTGCGCACCGAAGCTCGACGGGCCGGTACGCCGCGCGACCCGGCCGTCGACTGCGTCCGACACGAGGGCGACGACCGCGACCGCAGTCAGGACGGCCACTTCCGGAGCGTGCACGAACGCGTCCGCGACCAGCGCGGCCAGGGCGCACGTGAGCCCCGCGCGGCCAAGCGTGACCAGGTCGGCGGGGCCCAGCTCGGGGGGTCCGGCGCGGGTCAGGGCCACGGCGGTGATGGCCCCGCAGGCAAGCCCGACGCCCCAGGCGAGGAGACCGAGCCCGACCGTGGCCGTGAGCGCCACGAGCAGCATGACGAGCAGGGACGACCCGACCACCAGCCCCTTCCGCACCGCGACCATCGCACCTTCGACCTTTCCGGGTACCGCGTTCCTACGAACATTGTCGGCGTTCGGTTCACCGCGGACCGTCTGGCAGCATCGACGGGCATGACGAGCGAACCGGTCCGCGCTGGCGCCGGCTGGCTGGCGCTGCGGGAACCGGCCGACGCCGCAGCCCGGTCGACCGCCCTCGTCGAGGAGCTCTGCCCCTACCTCGCGGATGACCGCGTCACCCGGGTCCACGACCTCGGCTGCGGCACCGGATCGATGGCGCGATGGCTCGCCCCGCGGCTGTCCGGCCCGCAGCACTGGGTGCTCCACGACCGGGACGCCGAGCTCCTCCCCCTGGCCGAGGCCGACCCGCCTCGCGGCTCCTCGGACGGCGCGCCGGTGAGCGTGGAGACGCGGCACGACGACATCACCCGCCTGGACCCCTCCGAGCTCGCGGATGCCTCGCTCGTCACCGCGTCCGCCCTGCTCGACATGTTGACCGCCGACGAGCTCGACCGGCTCGTGCACCATTGCGCATCGACGGGGTCCCCCCTGCTGCTCGCCCTCTCCGTCACCGGGCGCGTCGACCTGGCGCCCGCCGACCCGTCGGACGAACCTTTCACCGCGGCGTTCAACGAGCACCAACGGCGTGCCTCAGCCATCGGCCTGCGGCTGGGCCCCGACGCACTCGAGGCGGCGGTGGAGCGCTTCACCGGGCTCGGCCGCGAGGTCGAGGTGCGAGCGAGCCCGTGGCGCCTCGGCCCGGACTCGACCCAGCTCACCAGGGAGTGGCTCGCAGGCTGGGTGGGCGCCGCCTGCGACCAGCGTCCGGAGCTGGACCGGCTGCGGCCGTCCTACGTCGAGCGCCGCCTTGCCGAGCTCGACCAGGGCCGGCTCACGGTGACCGTGCACCACCAGGATCTGCTGGTGCGGCCCGCCTGAGAATGGCGGTCACTCCAGTTCGAACTCCACGGTGCGCGTGCGGACGTCGGCCCGGTCGAGCCGTGCCTTGACGGCCTGGCCCAGCGGCAGGTCCGACGATCCGACCACCCGGGCCTCGACCGCCGGGTCGGGCACGGTCAGCTCGCCCCGGGTCGGCTGGTCCTCCTCGACCTCGACGACCACGGCGTCGAAGGTATCGCCCACCCGGGGGGACAGGACGCCGGCCTCGACGAGGTCCAGGACCGCCCGCTCGTAGCGGTGTGCCCGCTGACCCGACGCCTGGAGGGTCTGTGGCAGCTCGTGGAGCTTCTCGATGACCCAGCCGGGCACATCGGAGCCCGCGCACAGGGCCACGCAGATCTCGCCGGCGTACCTGTCACCGAGCCGGCGCAGGGGCGCGGTGACGTGGGCGTACTCGGAGGCGAGCGCGGCGTGCTGCGGCTCGGCGGGCACCTCGCCGTCGAAGCCGACGTACCCGCTGCCGCGGAGCAGGCGGGTGCAGGCCGCCACCATGGCGGCATGTGCGGGCCTGGTCGGGTCGAGCGACCGAATGAAGTCGGGGTAGTACTGCTCGGCAGGCCACTCGATGCCCAGGGCCTTGGCGGTGCGGTGTAGACGCTGCACGTCGCGCGGGTCGGGCTCGGGCAGGGTGCGCAGCAGACCGACTCGGGCGTAGACCATGAGCGAGGCGGCGGCGAAGCCGGTGAGCAGCGAGATCTGGGCGTTCCACTGCTCCACGGGGAGAAGCTCGCGGAACTCCAGGGTCCAGCGGTCCCCCTCGATCACGACCTCCTGCTCGGGCAGCGGCAGCGACACCCCGCCGCGCGCGGCCTCGCGCCTGAGCCGGAGCCCACCGACCTCCTTGAGCAGGGCCAGCGACTCGGCCGCCGCGCCGTCGTCGATGGACTTCTGGGCGGCGGCGTAGTCGAGCCTGGCCGTCGACCTCACCCGGGCCCGCTCGACGGTCACGTCGGTGCCCTCGCCGGTGGAGTCGACCTTGATCGTCCAGAGCAGCGCAGGCCGCACCTGGTCGGGCAGAAGCGACCCGGCGTCCTCCGAGATCACCTTCGGGTGCAGCGGCACCTTGGAGTCGGCGCCGTAGAGGGTCTCGCCCCGGCGGTTGGCCTCGAGGTCGATCGGGTCGCCGGGAGTGACGAAGGCGGCGACGTCGGCGATGGCGTAGTGGACGACGTAGCCGTCACCGTCGCGCTCGAGGTGGAGGGCCTGGTCGAGGTCCATCGACGACGCCGGGTCGATCGTGACGAACGGGAGGTCGGTGCGGTCGAGCTCCGGAAGCCGTGGATTCGCTGCTGCCGTGGTCGCGGCCTCCTCGACCTCCGGCGGGAAGTCGGGGGTCACCTCCAGCTCTGCCTGGATCGCCGCAACGCCGTCCCTCAGCGTCGTCGCGGCGACGCCGTCGTCGGCCTTCCGGACCCTGACCACGCGCTCGGTCGACATGCGCCTCACCCTAGCCTTGACCCGTGCTGATCCTCCTCCCCCCGAGCGAAGGCAAGGCGGCCCCGCGACGGGGCAAGGCCCTGGACCTCGACGGCCTCGCCTTCCCCGGACTCGGCCCCACGCGCGCACGGGTGCTCGGGGCGCTGGTGGCCCTCTGCTCGGGTGACCGCGACGTCGCGGCTGCAACTCTCGGCATCGGATCGACCCAGCACGACCTGATCGACCTGAACAGTGAGCTCCGCGGCTCTCCGACGGCCCGGGCGGACCGGGTCTACACCGGGGTGCTGTACGACGCCCTCGACCCCGGCTCGCTCCCACCCGCGGCCAGACGTCGGGCCGCCAGTGGGGTCGCGGTGACCTCCGCCCTCTTCGGACTGGTCAGGCCGGGCGACCGGATCCCGGCGTACCGGCTTTCCGGCGACGCCACCCTGCCCGGCCTCGGACCGGTCGCCGCGGCGTGGCGAACGGTGCTGGGTCCGGCGGTCGAGGAGGCCGTCGGCGACGGCCTGCTGGTGGACCTGCGCTCGACGACGTATGCCGCCTTCTGGCGACCGCAGGCTCCCGCCCTCCGGGTCGCGACCGTCCGCGTGCTGCACGAGACCGGCGGCAAGCGGCAGGTCGTGAGCCACTTCAACAAGGCCACCAAGGGCCGGATCGTCCGGGCACTGCTCGAGGACGGAGCCAACCCTCGCACGCCGGCAGCGCTGGCTGACCTGCTGCGCGACCTCGGGTGGAAGGTCGAGGACGGGGAGTCCGGCCGCGCAGGCACCCGGCTCGACGTGGTCGTCGACGAGCTCTGACCCTCGGTTCCTAGCCCGTCCTGCTCCCCGCGTGGTGCGAGGCGTAGTGCTGGCGCAGCAGGTCCGCACCCCAGTCGTCGCGCAGGTGCCGCCACACCGAGTGGGCGTGGTTCGCGTCGTCCTGGGTGTTGTCGTACTCGATGAGGAACTCGGGAGCCAGCACGCAGTAGTAGTGACCTCGCCCGGGCTCGACCGGCCCCGCCCACGCGAAGCGGATCAGTTCCAGGCCAGCGGCTTCGGCCTCCCGCCAGCATCGCTCGGCGTAGGGACGCGGAGCGCGGTCGAGGTAGCGCTGGACGAGCTGGTCGAGGGTCTCCTGCTGGTCGGGGCGCAGCAGATCGCGGGTGATGCCCTTGGGCAGTCGCGCGGGGTCCGCGACCGGGTCGTAGCGGGTGAGGATGTCGTCCGGCGCCACGTCTGCGCAGATGCCGATCGCTCGCTGGTCTGGGTCGAGCCCTGACGCCAGGGTCCGGGCGAGGTCCTCCTCGGGTCCGAGGATGCGCCGGCCCGCTTGGGGACCCGAGGGGACACGGGCCGGCTCGGAGCCGATGAAGTGCGGCGTCAGGGAGCCGCCCGACGCGGTGACGATGACGTGTACGGCGAGGTGATGGCCGTTGATGCGCCAGCCCCACGGTTCATCGTCGTCCGGGTCGCCCAGCACCCGTAGCCAGTACCGGTCACCGTCGGGCGGCGTGCCGGTGGCCAGCTCTGCGCCGGCCGGTGAGTGCGCGAGGGTCAGCAGGTCCAGCGCCAGCGCATGCTGCTGTGCGGTCGCGTGCTCGAGTGCCAGCCCGGGGCGGTCGCCCGGCAGGTAGGTCCACTCCCGCAGCCGCGGATCGTCGAGGTCGCCCCGAGCGAGGACACGCTGCTGATCGTCGAGGCTGTCGAGCAGGGCGCGAGCACATCGCGCGGCTTCGGCGGTGACCGTCGGCATGGTCACGAGCGTAAGCCTGAGCTACCAGCGCGGCCCGGCCGCGAACACGTCGTTGCCGGGGGGCAGGGCGTTGTACATCCGCAATGAGGCGTGCGGCTCGTCGCCGTCGCGCCCGCCGGTGAAGAACGACAGCACGGTCACCGAGCCGGGGCTGAGCTCCATCCGGAACAACGACGTCAGCGGAGCGTCGACCGCGTGCGCGACAAGGGTCTTGATCGGGGTGACGTGGCTGACGACCACGACGGTCTTGCCGGCGTGGTCGTCGAGCATGCGCTGCAGCCCGGCCAGCACCCGTTCCTCCACGGAGCGGAACGACTCCCCGCTGCCACCCGGCGCGACGTCGAGGGACCCGAGCCACTTGTCGAGGTCGGCCTGGTGTTTCTCGGCGACCTCGACGAAGGTCATCCCGTCCCAGGCCCCGAACTCCATCTCGGCGAAGCCGGGCTCCTCCTGGAGCGGGTGACCGAGTGCCTCGGCGAGGATCTCCGCCGACTCGCGGGTACGGCGTACGGGCGAGGTGACCACCGCGTCCACCCGCTCGGCCAGCGGCGAGAGCCACGAGGCGACCGAGCGGATCTGGTCGCGCCCCTCGTCGCTGAGCCCGGGGTTGGCGCTGGCGAGTCCGCCCGAGAAGCGCTTCTCGGTGGTGTGGGCGGTGACGCCGTGCCGGACCAGTACCAACGTGGTGGGCGGGCCTGCTGACGGTGACCAGCCGCGCT
>DASSJR010000320.1:0-14818 GCA_035691135.1 Nocardioides sp.
TCTGCACGGCATCCCGACTCCGACCGGAGGCTGAGGCGTGCCGCAGACCCGAAGCAACAGTGAGACGAAGGAGACCGCGGTGTACGCGATCGTGCGCGCAGGCGCCAAGCAGCAGAAGGTTGCCGTCGGCGACGTCATCTCGATCGACAAGGTCGAGACCGGCGTCGGCGAGTCGCTCACCCTGCCGGTCGTCATGGTCGTCGACGGTGACGACGTCACCTCCACCGGGCTGGACAAGGCGGCCGTGACCGCTGAGGTCGTCGGCGCCGTCAAGGGCCCCAAGATCGTGATCCAGAAGTTCAAGAACAAGACCGGCTACAAGCGGCGTCAGGGTCACCGCCAGAAGTACACGCAGGTCAAGGTCACCGACATCTCTCTCTGAGCCCCCGGCTCGAGCAACGAAGGACGAAGAAATGGCACACAAGAAGGGCGCGGCCTCGACCAAGAACGGTCGGGACTCCAACTCCCAGCGTCTCGGCGTCAAGCGGTACGGCGGCCAGCTGGTCAACGCGGGCGAGATCATCGTGCGCCAGCGCGGGACCCACTTCCACCCGGGCTCCGGCGTCGGGCGGGGTGGCGACGACACCCTGTTCGCCCTCGTCGGCGGTTCCGTCGAATTCGGCCGCCGTCGTGGTCGCCGCGTCATCAACATCGTCCCGGGCGAGTGACCTGACGCTTCGGCACACCAGCTTCACCCAAGGGCGTCCCTGGAATCGGGACGCCCTTCGGCATTTTGATCGGCATTGTGAGAGGAACCCATGGCAGTCCCCACGTTCGTCGACCGGGTGACGCTGCACGTCAGCGCCGGTCGCGGCGGCAACGGGGTGGCCTCGGTGCACCGCGAGAAGTTCAAGCCGCTCGGTGGGCCGGACGGTGGCAACGGCGGTCCCGGCGGTTCGGTGATCCTGCGTGTCGACCCCGACGTCACCACGCTGGTCGACTACCACCACAGCCCGCGGCGCCGCGCCGAGCACGGCGGTCACGGCGCGGGCGGGCACCGCAACGGCGGCCACGGGGCCGACCTGGTGCTGCCGGTCCCTGACGGCACGGTCGTCTCGGACGGCCGGGGGCGCGTCCTGGCCGACCTGGTCGGCGCGGGCACGGAGATGGTGGTCGCGTCGGGCGGGCGCGGCGGGCTCGGCAACGCGGCGTTGGCGAGCGCGAAGCGGAAGGCGCCCGGGTTCGCGCTCCTGGGCGAACCCGGGGACGAGCTCGACATCGTGCTCGAGCTCAAGGTCGTGGCCGACATCGGGCTGGTGGGCTTCCCGAGCGCCGGAAAGTCGAGCCTGATCGCCGCCATGTCGCGGGCGCGGCCCAAGATCGCCGACTACCCGTTCACCACCCTGGTCCCCAACCTCGGCGTCGTCACCGCCGGCGACACCACCTTCACCGTCGCCGACGTCCCTGGCCTGATCGAGGGCGCAAGCGAGGGCCGCGGTCTCGGCCACGACTTCCTGCGGCACATCGAGCGCTGCGCGGCCCTGGTCCACGTCGTCGACACCGCGACCATGGAGCCCGGCCGCAACCCGGTCGAGGACCTCGAGGTGATCGAGAACGAGCTGAGCCGGTACGGCGGCCTGGAGGACCGGCCCCGCCTGGTCGCGCTGAACAAGGTCGACGTACCGGACGGCCGCGAGATCGCCGACATGGTGACCGAGGACCTCCGCGACCGCGGCCTCGAGGTGGTTCCGGTCTCGGCCGCCTCCGGCGAGGGGCTGCGGCAGCTGACCTTCGCCATGGCCCGGGTGGTCGAGGCGGCACGCCGGGAGAAGCCGGTCACCGAGGCCACCCGGATCGTGATCCGGCCGCCCTCGGCCGACGGCGGTGACGATTTCACGGTCGAGGAGACCGTCGACGCCGGTACGGGCCCGGGGGAGCGGGCGTGGAGGGTCGTCGGCGTGAAACCCGAACGGTGGGTGCGCCAGACCGACTTCAGCAACGACGAGGCCGTCGGCTTCCTCGCCGACCGGCTCAACCGGCTCGGGGTGGAGTCCCGGCTCATCGGCATGGGCGCGGCCGAGGGTGACACCGTCCTGATCGGCGACGTCGACAACGCCGTCGTCTTCGACTTCCGGCCCGGCATCGACGCGGGCGTCGAGATGCTCGGCCGTCGCGGCGAGGACCAGCGCTTCGACGAGTCCCGGCCCGCGGCGCGGCGGCGCCGCGAGATCGAGGAGGCGATGACGGAACGGGCCGAGGGCGAGACCCGGGCCGACGTCGCCCGGCGCCGCGACCGGCCCCCGCGCGACTCCCAGAGCGACGAGCAGGAATGAACACCCGGGCCGAGGTCGTCTCCGCGCGCCGGGTCGTGGTCAAGGTCGGCTCCTCGTCGCTGACCACGGCGGCCGGCGGCATCGATCCGGCGCGGCTCCGCCACCTCGCCGAGGTGCTGGTCACCGCCCGCGCCAGCGGCACCGAGCTGGTCCTGGTCTCCTCGGGCGCGATCGCGGCCGGGCTCGCCCCGCTCGGCATGAGCCGACGTCCCAGCGCCCTCGCGGCGCAGCAGGCGGCAGCGTCGGTCGGGCAGGGTTTGCTCGTGCACCGCTACACCGAGGAGCTCGCCAGCCGTGGCGTCGTCGCCGGTCAGGTCCTGCTCACCAACGACGACATGACCCGGCGTTCGCACTACCGCAACGCCTACCAGACCTTCGCCAAGCTGCTCGACCTCGGCGTGCTGCCGATCGTCAACGAGAACGACACCGTTGCCACCTCCGAGATCCGGTTCGGTGACAACGACCGGCTCGCGGCCCTGGTGGCCCACCTGGTCCACGCCGACCTGCTGGTCCTGCTCTCCGACGTCGACGGTCTCTACGACGGCGACCCGGCCCAGCCGGGTACCAGCCGGATCTCGGAGGTGTCCGCCGCCGGCGACCTGGACCGGGTGCGGATCGGCCGGGCAGGGAGCGCCGGCGTGGGCACGGGGGGCATGCACACCAAGGTCGAGGCGGCCCGGATCGCGACCGGAGCGGGCATCCCGGTCGTCCTCGCCTCCGCCGACCAGGCGCGGGACGCACTGGCCGGCGAGCCGGTCGGCACCCTGTTCCACGCCACCGGCCGACGTCGCCCCACCAGGCTGCTCTGGCTGGCACACGCCACCGAGCCCCAGGGACAGGTGCTGCTCGACGCGGGCGCCGTACGCGCGATCACGCAGCGACGCGCGTCGCTGTTGGCCGCCGGCATCACGGGGGTCTCCGGCCGGTTCGTGGCCGGCGACCCCGTCGACCTCACCGACACCGACGGACGGCCGATCGCGCGCGGCCTGGTCAACTTCGACGCCGACGAGATCCCCGCCCTGATCGGGAAGTCCTCCCACCAGCTCAAGCGTGATCTCGGCGCCGGGTACGAACGCGAAGTCGTGCACCGCGACGACCTCGTGTTGCTCTGATCCTGACCCCTGACCCGGTATTTTCACCCGCATGCGGCTGCGGGGGCGGGTGGTGGGTCTGCTGGCGTTGGCGCTGCTGCTGGTTCCCGCCGTCGTGCTCACCGTGGTCCGGCTGTTCGAGCCGTGGGGTGAGCGCTGGGTACGGCTGGAGGCGTTCACGCCGCTGGCGATCGTGTTGTACGGCGTCGCGCTGCTCGCGCTGCTGGTCCGGTTCGCGATGGCCCGGCGCTGGGGCAGGGGACTCGCGGCCGCCGCGGTCGCCCTCGGGCTCGCCCTTCACATCGCGTGGTTCTCGCCGATGATCTCGGGCGCGAACCCGCCTCCGCGCGCTGGCGCCGAGCCGCTCCGGGTGATGGTGGTCAACCTCTACGCCGGCCGTGCCGATGGCCTGGACGTGGTCCGGGCAGCGAGCGACGAGGACATCGACCTCCTGGTGGTCACCGAGGTGACCCCCGCCGCTCTTGCCCGCATGGAGAGCGCCGGACTGACGAGCCTTTTCCCACACCGGGCGGGCCGGCCGGGGCGCAGCAAGCTGGGAACGATGGTCTTCGCCGACCTGCGGCTCGGCCACGCCACCCCGCTCGACACCAGCGGGGCGTCGTGGCGGGTGCCGATGGGCAAGTACACGCTTTTCGCTGTCCACCCGTACGTGCTGACCGACATCGCGAAATGGCGTCGCGACCACTACCTGATCCGCACGGCCGTGGCCGACGAGCAGCCGGACCTGGTCGTCGGGGACTTCAACGCGACGACCGACCATCCACAGATGCGGGCGTTGGCGAACGGGGGCTACCGCTCGGCCGCCGAGCTCGCCAACGAGGGATGGCAGCCGACCTGGCCGGCCACGGGGGAGTCCGTGCTCGGCATCTCGATCCCGAACGTCGTGGAGATCGACCACGTCCTGGTCGGCCCGACTTTCGCCGGGATCAGCACGCACACCCTCGAAATCCCCGAGAGCGACCACCGCGCACTCGTGGCGGAGGTCGCGCCGAAATGAGGGAGCCGCTGGACCACACACCGGAGGAGATCGAGGAAGACCGGGAGTTCTTCGCCCTCTACGGCCCCTGGGAGCCGCTCGACCCGCCGGGCCTCGCCGACTTCATGTCCGGCTTCGCCCGTCCGTGGTGGATCGTCGGCGGCTGGGCGATCGAGGCCTTCACCGGAGTGCCTCGAGAGCACGAGGACGTCGACCTCTCGATCCTCGCGCGCGACATCCCCATGCTGCGCGAGCACGTCGGTGACCGCTGGCACCTGTGGAGCAACCACGGTGGGACCCTCCGGCCGCTCAACGACAAGCACCCCGAGGTGCTCGACGTCCGCAGCCAGATCTGGATCCGGGCCGATGCCCAGCATCCCTGGGTGATCGACCTCCCGATCACCCCCGACCGGGACGGCCTCTGGACCAACAAGCGGATGCCGGGCCACGTCCTCCCCGTCGAGGAGGTGACCTGGGTGGCCGCCGACGGGATCCGCTACCTCAATCCGGAGATCGTGCTGCTGTTCAAGGCGGCGATCCACCGCCCGAAGGACGACCGCGACCTCGACCGCACCTGGCCGCTCCTGGCACCCGGCCGCCGGGCCTGGCTGCGCGACGCCGTACACCGCCTCTATCCCGACCACCCGTGGATCGACCGCTTCGACCGCCACCCCAGCACGTAGGCTGGGACGGCTATGACCGTCTACCTCGACCACGCTGCCACGACGCCGATGCTGCCGGCTGCGGTCGAGGCGATGACCGCCCGGCTGGCCGACGTCGGCAACCCGAGTTCCCTGCACGCGTCCGGGCGACAGGCCCGACGCTTCGTGGAGGAGTCGCGGGAGAAGATCGCGCAGGCACTCAACTGCCGCCCCGGCGAGGTGGTGTTCACCTCCGGTGGCACCGAGGCCAACAACCTTGCCCTCAAGGGATTGTTCTGGGCGCGACGAGGGGACGACTCGCGCCGCACCCGCATCCTGAGCACCGCCGTCGAGCACCACGCCGTGCTCGACCCGCTCCACTGGCTGACCGAACGGGAGGGCGCCGAGGTCGAGCTGCTGCCGGTCGACGAACGGGCCCGCCTCGACGTGACCGCGTTGCGCGAGACCGTCGAGCGCGACCCCGGCTCGGTGGCGCTGATCTCGGTCATGTGGGCCAACAACGAGGTCGGCACCCTCGAGCCCGTCGGCGAGGTGGTCGAGATCGCTGCCGGGCACGGGATCCCCGTGCACACCGATGCGGTGCAGGCCATGGGCTCCGTCCCCGTCGACTTCGCGGCCTGCGGGGTCGACGCCCTCACGCTGACCGGCCACAAGCTCGGTGGGCCGTTCGGTGTCGGCGCCCTCGTCGTACGTCGTGAGCTGGAGCTGGTGCCGCTGGTGCACGGCGGCGGGCAGGAGCGCGACGTCCGGTCCGGGACGATCGACACCCCGGCGATCGCCGGCTTCGCCGCCGCCGTCGAGGTGGCGGTGAAGCAGCAGACCGACCACGCCGCCCGGCTCATCGCGTTGCGTGACGACCTGGTGCGCCGGGTGATCGAGGCGGTGCCGGACGCGCACCTCCACGGGCCCCAGCTCGACGTGGCCGCCGAGGAGCGACTGCCCGGCAACGCCCACATCGGGTTCCCCGACTGCGAGGGCGACTCCCTGCTGATGCTGCTCGACGCCCGCGGGATCGAGTGCTCGACCGGGTCGGCGTGCTCGGCCGGCGTACCCCAGCCCTCCCACGTCCTGCTCGCGATGGGCTGCACCGACGAGGCCGCCCGGCACTCCCTGCGCTTCTCCCTCGGCCACACCAGCACCGCGGCCGACGTGGACGCCCTGGTGGAGGCGATCGGTCCCGTCGTGGAGCGGGCGAGGACGGTTCAGCGGTGATGGGCCGACGATGAGAGTCATCGCTGCCATGTCCGGCGGCGTCGACTCCGCAGTCGCTGCGGCGCGCGCCGTCGACGCCGGCCACGACGTCACCGGGATCCACCTGGCCCTGTCCCGCAACCCACAGTCCTACCGCTCGGGTGCGCGTGGCTGCTGCACCATCGAGGACAGCAACGACGCCCGGCGGGCCGCCGACGTGATCGGCATCCCGTTCTACGTCTGGGACCTCAGCGACCGCTTCCACGACGACGTGGTCGAGGACTTCATGGGGGAGTACGCCGCCGGCCGGACGCCCAACCCGTGCCTGCGGTGCAACGAGAAGATCAAGTTCGCCGCCGTCCTCGACAAGGCCCTCGCGCTCGGCTTCGACGCGGTCGCCACCGGGCACTACGCGCAGCTGTGCACAGGTCCCGACGGGCTGATCGAGATGCACCGCGCGGTCGACGCCGCCAAGGACCAGTCCTACGTCCTGGGCGTGCTCGACCAGGAGCAGCTGGCCCGCTCCCTGTTCCCGCTCGGCGACTCCACGAAGCCCGACGTACGCCGGGAGGCCGAGCGCCGCGGGCTGCTGGTCGCCGATAAGCCCGACAGCCACGACATCTGCTTCGTCGCCGACGGCGACAACGCCGGCTGGCTGCGCGAGAAGCTGGGGGACCGGGCTCCCAACCACGGGGGAGACATCGTCGACGCCGCGACCGGAGAGGTCCTCGGCCGCCATGACGGCACCTACGGCTTCACGATCGGCCAGCGCAAGGGGTTGCGGCTCGGACGGCCGGCGCCGGACGGCAAGCCCCGTTTCGTGCTCGACATCGAGCCGGTCGCCGGCACCGTGACCGTCGGACCCCGCTCCGGACTCACCATCGACCGGATCACCGGGATCCGGCCGCGCTGGTGCGGCACGGTGCCCTCGCGGCTCGAGGGGACAGTCCAGCTGCGCGCCCACGGGACCGAGCACCGCGCCCTGGTCTCCGTCCGCCACGGCGAGGTCGACATCGAGCTGGTCGACCCGGCCGAGGGCATCGCCCCAGGCCAGGCCGCGGTGATCTACGACGGCACCCGCGTCGTCGGATCGGCGACGATCAGCGCCACGCAGCGGGTCGGCGTACCGGAGCACCGGTGACAGTCGCGACCGGCGTCGGGTCCATGCCGGGCGGCGACGACGCAGCGTACGTCGAAGCGGTACGGACCGTGCTCGGCGAGCTGCCGGACCTTCCCCACCTGCCCGAGCTCCCCGGCCGCGGCACGCCCGCAACCATGACCGGCCGGGCCCTCGCGATCGTCAGCGAGCTCGGCGCCGACCTGCAGCCAGCCGGCTGGCGGCTCACCGACGCGCCGGGTGTCGATCAGCGCCGGGCCCGCAGCCTGCTCGCCCAGGACCTCGACCGGCTGGAGGAGCAGGCCCAGGACTACGAGGGAGCCTTCAAGGTGCAGGTCGCGGGTCCGTGGACCCTGGCGGCGACCGTCGAGAAGCCGCGTGGCGACAAGGTGCTCAGCGACGTCGGCGCCCGCCGGGAGCTCGCCCAGGCACTGGCCGAGGGCCTCGTGGGCCATGTCGCCGACCTGCGGCGCCGGCTGCGCGGGGTGGAACGCCTCGTCGTGCAGGTCGACGAGCCCGCGCTGCCCGCCGTGCTCACCGGAAGCGTCCCGACCGCCTCGGGCTTCCACCGACATCGCAGCGTCGAGCCGGCCGAGGTGTCGAGCGCACTCGGGTGGGTCTTCGAGTCGATCGCCGGCGCCGGCGCGGAGGCGTGGGCGCACTCCTGCGCGGGCGACGCGCCTCTGGGACTGCTCCGCGGCGCCGGCGCCCGTGGCCTCTCGGTGGACCTCGGCCTTCAGGCGGCCGCCGACCACGACGCGCTGGCCGAGGCGTTGGAGGCCGGCGACACGGTGGTGCTCGGCGTGGTGGACTCCGTCGATCCGGCCACGGCCCCGGAGGACGGCCAGGTGGCCGAGCAGGTGATGCGCTGGCTCGAGATGCTCGGGCTCGACCCGCACGGCCTCGGTGACCGGCTCGTGCTCAGCCCGACCTGCGGCCTTTCCGGAGCGTCGTACGGCTGGAGCCGGCGGGCGCTCACAACGCTCAGGGGCGCCGCGACCCGGCTCACCCCGTAGGGCGGCCGGGTCGCGGCTCCTTGCGTCAAGGCTTTCGTCAGACGACGGTCGCGGCCTCGGGGCCGTCGGTGGCGAGCTCCTCGTGCTTGACGTCGAGGAAGATCCACACCACCAGCGACGCGGCCAGCATCATCAGCGACGCGATCAGGAACGCGTGGGTGGCGCCCTCGGTGAACGTCGCCTGGAAGAAGGCCGCCTCGAGGAAGTTCGCACCCTTCTCCGTGCCGGGGTCGACACCCGCTGCCTGGGTGAGCTCGGGCCCGATCGAGGCGACCCGCTCGTTGATGAAGTGGAGCGAGACCGTGCTCAGCGTGGCGAGCCCGAGGGCGCCGCCGACCTGCTGCATGGTGTTGAGGACACCCGAGCCGATGCCGGAGTCGTGGGCCTGGATGTGGTGGACGGCGGTCAGGGTGAGTGGCACGAACGTCAGGCCCATGCCGACCGACATCGTCACGATCCACGGCAGCAGATCGGTCACGTAGCTGACCGAGGAGCCAGCGGTCCCCTGCCCGGCCACGGCAGACACGATCGCCGACGGCGAGTCGTCGATCGAGAGACGCGAGAACATGAACAGCGAGAACGACGCCAGCAGCGTGCCGGTGCCTGCCAGGTAGCGCGGGTTGATCCGGCTGATCAGGTTCGAGGCCAGAGCAGCGCCGATCACGATGCCGCCCGAGAAGGGAAGGAAGGCGAAGCCGGCCTTGAGCGGGCTGTAGCCCACGATCTGCTGGACGAACAGGCTCAGGAAGTAGAACATCGCGAACATGGCGGCCGGGCCCAGCATCATCGCCGCGAAGCTGGCCGCGCGGGTGCGGTTCTTGAAGATGTGCAGCGGCATCAGCGGGTGCTCGGCGCGCGACTCGAGGAACGCGAACAGGGCCAGGAGCAGGGCGCCCGCGGCCAGGCTGGCGATGGTCCAGGGGTCGTCGAAGCCGTAGCGGGCGTCGCCGGCCCGGGTCAGCCCGTAGACGATGCCCAACAGGCCGAACGTGCCGGTCAGTGCACCGGGGATGTCCATCTCACCGGGGTGAGACTCGGACTCGTTGAGGAACCGGCGGGCCAGCAGGGCGGCGCCGATGCCGATCGGGACGTTGATCAGGAAGGTCAGCCGCCAGCCGCTCAGGTCGAGGCCGAAGACGCTGTCGAGGCCGGTCAGCCAACCACCGAGGATCAGGCCGACCGCCGCGCCGGCGCCGGACATGGCGGCGTAGACGGCGAACGCGCGGTTGCGCTGGCGGCCCGCCGGGAACGTCGTGGTGATCAGGGCCAGGGCCGCGGGGGAGGCGAGGGCGGCGCCGAGTCCCTGGAGCGACCGGGACCCGAGCAGCATGGCCTCCGACTGCGCCAGGCCACCGACGAGGGAGGCGACGGCGAAGATGGTGAGGCCGGCGGCGAAGATCCGGCGGCGGCCGTAGAGGTCACCGAGCCGACCGCCGAGCAGCAGGAGCCCACCGAAGGCCAGCGCGTAGCCGGTCACGATCCAGGAGAGGTTGGCCTGGGCGATGTCGAGGTCCTGGCCGATGTAGGGGAGCGCGATGTTGGTGATCGTGCCGTCCAGCACGACCATCAGCTGCGCCACCGAGATCAGCACCAGGGCCCAGCCGAGGTGGAGCTGCTTTCCTGGAGCTCGTTCGTCGGTCCGGGTCTGTGTCTGTTCAGACATGGGTTTCCTCCGTCGATGGTGGCCCGCTCGCGGTCGCGGCGGGGACGATGATCTGGTCGATGACGCGGGAGACGAGCTCCCGGGTGGGTGGTTCGCCGAGCACGTAGAGGCGGTGCAGGCAGATGCCGGCGAGGGCCGGCCCGAAGAGGCCGACGTCGAGGTCCCGGCGGACCTCGCCCCGGGACTTGGCCCGCTCGTAGACCAGGCGGCTCGCCTCGATCTTGGGACCGAGGACCCGGCTGCGGAACTCGGCGGCGAACTCCTCGTCCCTGGTCAGGGCGGTCAGGACGCTGGAGAAGGTACCCACCTGCTTAGCGTCCACGAGGCCACCGACACCGCAGAATGCCTCGATCAGGTCCCCACGGAAACTCCCCGTGTCGGGGACCGGGGGAGCGGACTTCTCGGCAAGAAGAGCGTCGATCACCAGGCCGACCTTCGTGTTCCAGCGCCGGTAGAGCGTGGCCTTGGAGGCGTGGGCCCGGGCGGCGACGGCGTCCATGGTGAGCCGGTCGTAGCCGACGTCGGCGAGCACCTCGAGCGCGGCTTCGAGGATCTCGAGCTCGCGGTCGCCCTCGATCCGCGGCCTGACGGCGTGCGCTTCGGTGGGAGTCATGGGCGGAGCCTTCGCATGGATGGAACGGAACGGTTTCGTTTCATCGAACAGCGTAGGGGTCGGCGACATTCCCACCAAATCGATATTTCTCGAGCCCGCGCCCGTCAGCCGGGCAGCATGTCCAGCGCGCCGGTCAGCGCCACGTCGTTCCAGGACGGCACTCGCCGGAGCATGTAGTGACCGACCGGGCCCATGTCCCGCAGCTCGGCCGAGGACGCCACGCCGCGGGCCCGCTGCACGAACACCTCGGTCGCGCGGTACGACGTGATGTGGTCGTGCCGCCCGTGTGCGGCGAGCAGGTGTCGACCGGCAAGGCCACCGACCCGCTCCCCGGGAGGGAACCAGGGGGCCAGCCCGACCACGCCGACCACCGAGTCGTCGTCGGCGACCTGGACGGAGGTGCGGGCGCCCATGGAGTGGCCCAGCAGGACGACGGGCAGGTCGCCGAGCTCACGTCGCACCTCCGCGAGTGCCCACCGGGCGTCCTCGACCGGCCCGGTGCCGCCGTTCCATCCCCGGTGCCGGTAGCGCAGCAGCCACGTGCTCACGCCGTCCTTGAGCGCCCGACGCGAGATCGCCCGCTGCATCGAGCGGCAGCGCAGCCAGGAGGCGCTGCGCCCGTCGACGACCTGGTCCGAGCGGTCCTTGCCGCCGTGCAGCATCAGGATCACCGCGCGCGGCGGTGCCGGCGCGTCGGACCGCGACAACGACGGGCTCGGCACGCTCACCTCCACGGCATCCACGCTGGTTGTTCGGAGACCTCAGCGTGCCAGATGGGTGCCCTTCGGCCCGCTGACCGATGTCGGCGCGACCGGGCAAGATGTGCCTCATGGATGCACCCCAGGCGGCCCCGGCCGAGGCGCGCGACCAGCACCAGGAGCTGAGCGAGCAGATCGAGGACGCACGCTGGCGCTACTACGTCCTCGACGACCCGACGCTCTCCGACGCCGACTTCGACCAGCGGCTGCGGACCCTGGAGGCGCTCGAGGAGGAGTTCCCCGAGCTGCGCACGCCTGACTCCCCGACCCAGAAGGTCGGCGGAGCGGTCTCGACGGAGTTCACCGCGGTCGACCACCTCCGCAGGATGGAGAGCCTCGACAACGCCTTCACCCGTGCCGAGCTCGAGTCGTGGCATGCCCGGCTGGCGCGCGACGGGGTCACCGACCCCGACCTGCTGTGCGAGCTCAAGGTCGACGGGCTGGCGATCAACCTGCTCTACCAGCAGGGCCGGCTGGTCCGGGCGCTGACCCGCGGCGACGGGCGCACGGGAGAGGACGTCACGCCCAACGTCAAGACGATCGACTCGGTGCCCCACCGGCTGGCCGCCTCCGAGGAGTTCCCGGTTCCGGAGCTGATCGAGGTCAGGGGGGAGGTCTTCCTCCCGGTCGAGGCCTTCGAGCGGCTCAACGAGACCATGACCGAGGCCGGCAAGCCCGTCTTCGCCAACCCGCGCAACGCCGCCGCCGGGTCGTTGCGACAGAAGGATCCGCGGGTGACCGCGACCCGGGCGCTGGGGATGGTGTGCCACGGGATCGGCGAGCGCAAGGGCTTCGAGCCGAAGGCCCAGTCCCATGCCTACGACGCGCTGGCGGCATGGGGTCTCCCGACCTCCGACCAGGTGAAGGTCGTGCCCACCCTCGAGGCGGTCGAGCACTACATCGACAACGCCGGCGACCAGCGCCACACCATCGTCCCCTACGAGATCGACGGCGTGGTGGTCAAGGTGGACGACGTGTCCCTGCAGCGGCGCCTGGGCTCCACGAGCCGCGCGCCCCGGTGGGCGATCGCGTTCAAGTACCCCCCCGAGGAGGTCAACGCCGAGCTGCTGCGGATCGAGGTCAACGTCGGCCGCACGGGCCGGGTCACGCCCTACGGCGTGATGGTGCCGACCCGGGTCGCCGGCTCGACCGTGGAACACGCCACCCTCCACAACGCCCACGAGGTCAGGCGCAAGGACGTACGACCCGGCGACACCGTGATCCTGCGCAAGGCCGGTGACGTGATCCCCGAGATCGTCGGGCCGGTGCTGCCGCTGCGTCCCGACGGCCTGGCCGAGTGGGTGATGCCGACCGAGTGCCCGTCCTGCGGCACGACGCTGGCGCAGCAGAAGGAGGGCGACAAGGACCTCCGCTGCCCCAACCACCAGCTCTGCCCCGCGCAGGTGCGCGAACGCGTGTTCCACGTCGCGGGCCGTGGCGCCTTCGACATCGAGGGCCTGGGCTACGAGGCCGCCGTCGCCCTGCTCGAGGCGAAGGCGATCGAGAACGAGCGCGACGTGTTCGACCTCGACGAGGACAAGCTGCTCAAGACCGACCTGTTCACCCGGGCCGCGAAGAAGTCGGAAGGCGAGGGCCGGGTCCTGTCCGCCAACGGGCAGCGGCTGCTCGACAACCTCCACCGCGCCAAGCAAGTGCCGCTGTGGCGGGTGCTCGTGGCGCTCTCGATCAGGCACGTCGGCCCCACCGCCGCGCGCGCCCTGGCGCAGGAGTTCGGGACCATGGCCGCCATTCGCGGCGCGACGGAGGAGCAGCTGGCCGCCGCGGAGGGGGTCGGGCCGACCATTGCCGAGGCGGTGATCGAGTGGTTCGGCGTCGACTGGCATCGCGACATCGTCGACAGGTGGGAGGCCGCCGGGGTCTCGATGGCCGACGAGCGCGACGAGTCCACGCCCCGGACCCTCGAGGGGCTGACCATCGTGGTCACCGGCTCGCTCGACCACTACAGCCGCGACTCGGTCAAGGAGGCGATCCTGGCCCGCGGTGGCAAGGCCTCCGGCTCGGTGTCGAAGAAGACCGACTTCGTCGTGGTCGGCGACAACGCCGGGTCCAAGGCCGACAAGGCCGAGCAGCTGGGAGTGCGCACCCTCGACGAGGCCGGGTTCGAGAAGTTGCTGGCCGGGGGTCCGGACGTGGTGTGAGCGCGTCGAATTGACCCCGCTGCCGGCCGGTTGTCTAGGGTGGCCGGAATGTCCGGCAAGCGAGCCAAGCCCTCGCCGTGGCGCTTTCTGCGCCTCGTGCCGGTCGCGCTCGTCTCCATGGCCGTCTGCGCAATGGTGGGTCTCTTCCTGCTGTTGTCGGGAACCGGTGATGACCAGGCCCACGACTGGGGCGTCGGCCCGGTCCCCAGCGGCTCCCAGGAACACGGCGCGGGCGGCGCGGAATCGTCGCCCGGAAGCTCCCCCGAGCCGACCGCCTCCGACCCGACGACGCCCGAAGACCAGACGGCGACCGTCCAGCAGTCCGACGCATCCCCGCAAGGAGAGCTGTCCCCGGAGACCCAGGCGCCCAGCGTCCAGGTGAGGCGGGCGTCGGCGTCGGTGTCGCCGTCACCGTCAGCCCCTCGGACTACGCGGGCAACGGTGTCTCAGTCGAGCGCGCCCGTCACCAATCCGGCCAAGGACAACCCAGGCCAGAAGAAGGGTCACGACAAGGGACACGGCGCCCACGGCCACCCGACCCGCTGACCCGTCGTTGATCCACGCCGGGTCAGCGCGGCGAGCGCCGGGAGCCACCGGCGGCTCCGGGGCCGGCAACCCGGCTGCCTAGGATGATCCGCATGCCCGAGATCAGCAGAGACGAGGTCGCCCACCTGGCCGACCTCGCCCGGATCGACCTGTCCGACGCCGAGCTCGACCACCTCGCCCCGCAGCTCAACCTGATCCTGGAGTCGGTCGCCTCGATCCAGGGAGTCGCAGGCGACGACGTACCCCCCACGTCGCACGCCCTGCCGCTGACCAACGTCTTCCGCGACGACGTGGTGACGCCCGGGCTGACCGCCGAGGAGGCGCTCTCCGGCGCGCCTGCGGTGGAGCAGCAGCGGTTCAGCGTGCCCCGGATCCTCGGAGAAGAGCAGTGAATCTGACGCGGAGCACCGCGGCCGAGCTGGCCGAGGCCCTGGCGTCGGGGGAGACCACGTCGGTGGAGATCACCCGCGCCCACCTCCACCGGATCGCGGAGGTCGACGGCGACGTCCACGCCTTCCTGCATGTCGACGAGGACGGCGCGCTCGCCCAGGCCGCAGCCGCCGACGACCGCCGCACCGCGGGCGACCCCGCCTCGGCGCTGGACGGCGTGCCGATCGCGGTCAAGGACGTGATGGCGACCCGTGGGCTGCCGACCACCTGCGGGTCCCGGATCCTCGAGGGCTGGGTGCCGCCGTACGACGCGACCGTGGTCGCCCGGCTCCGCGCGGCCGG
>DASSJR010000321.1:0-7072 GCA_035691135.1 Nocardioides sp.
TCGACGAACTGGTCGCGGTTGGGATCCTGCTCGATGACATGATTGGCCCGGACGTTGGGGTCGTCGCGGAACTCCTCGTCCCCGACGGCGAGGCCGGCGTTGCCGATCTCGGCACGCGCCTCCTCCCTGGTCTTGCCGATCAGGTCGGGAACCCGCACCTGCTCGGGCGGGGACTCGAACAAGGAGGGCAGCAGGAACGCCCCGGCCGCGATGAGCGCGAGCAGGAGAAGTCCGAGGAGGACGTAGAGCACCTTCCGGCTGCGGGTGTCGTCCTCGTCGTCCTCGGGCAGCGGGACGCCCACCGCGGTCGCCGCGGCGGACGGGATGGTCGTCGTCGGCGGGGGCGGGGGTACGACGGCCTGCACCGGACGGCCTGCGAGGTACCGCTCGATGTCGCTGCGCATCGCGGCCGCGCTCTGGTAGCGGTCCTCCACGCGCTTGGCCAGCGCCTTCATCACGATCGCGTCGATGGCCTCGGGCAGCTCGGTGTCGTGGTCGCTCGGCGGCACCGCCGGTTCGCGCACGTGCTGGTAGGCGACGGCCACCGGGCTGTCACCGACGAACGGCGGCCGCCCGGTGAGCAGCTCGTAGAGCAGACAGCCGGCGGAGTAGACGTCGGAGCGAGAGTCGACCGTCTCGCCGCGGGCCTGCTCGGGGGAGAGGTACTGAGCGGTGCCGACAACCGCCGCGGTCTGGGTCATGGTCGAGGAAGCGTCGGAGATGGCCCGGGCGATCCCGAAGTCCATCACCTTCACGTCGCCGCTCGGCGTGAGCATGACGTTGCCGGGCTTGATGTCGCGGTGGATGATCCCGGCCCGGTGGCTGTAGTCCAGTGCGGAGAGGACACCGCTGGTGATCTCGAGGGCCCGCTCGGGCAGGATCTTGCGGCCCTCGCGGATGATGTCGCGCAGCGTTCGTCCGGCTACGTACTCCATGACGATGTAGGGCTGGGCGACGCCGGAGCCGTCGCTGGCGGTCTCCTCGCCGGTGTCGTAGACGGCCACGATCGCCGGATGGTTGAGGGACGCCGAGGACTGCGCCTCGCGGCGGAACCTGGCCTGGAACGTGGCGTCGCTGGCGAGGTCGGTGCGCAGCCGCTTGACCGCGACCACCCGTCCGAGCCGGCTGTCGGTGCCCTTGCGGACCTCGGCCATGCCGCCCCGGCCGAGCATCTCGCCCAGCTCGTAGCGTCCGCCGATGAGGTGGCCGTTCACGGCTTCTTCTTCTCCTGGCCGGGCGGTGCGGTCGGGGGCTGTGGCTGCTGCTCGATCGGCGGCGGGCCCCAGTAGCTCACCGTGACGGTGTCACCCTCTTGCAGGGTGCCGGAGGGATCGACCCCGTTTACGGAGTCCTCTTCCTCGTCTCCGGGGTTGGTCTGCTCATCCCTCTGGACGTTGAGCCCGAGGTCCTGGAGCTCGGCTTCGACCGCGTCCACGTCACGCCCGACGTAGTCGGACTCGTCGACCTGCACCGTGTTGTCCTCGGACGGGGACGGCTCCTGGGTGGGTTGCGACGCCTGGGTGGAGGGCTGCGTGGAGGGCTGCTGGGTGGGTTGGGAGGTGGGTTCGCTCCGGGTGGCTGCTGGCGGATCAGGCTGGTCCTCGCCGGAGTCGGCGAGCAGCGCCACCGCCACGATGCCCGCGATCGCCAGCACCCCGAGGAGGATCCAGCCCCACGGCACCTTTCGGCGGCGCCGGGGTGCGGCCGCCGGGGTGGTGGTCGCGGCCGCGCTGGGCGTGGTGGCCGGGGCGGTCGCGGGCACCGGCACGGGCGCCACCCCGGTCAGCAGCTGGGTGCGATCGGGCGGGGCGACGGCGCCGGGGTTTCGGAGGGCCGCGGCCAGCTCGGCCGCGTTGGCGAAGCGGTCCTCGGGAGACTTCGCCATCGCCCGGCGGACGACAGCGGCCAGGTCGGCCGGCACGTCGTCGGGCAGCTCGGGCACGGGGTCCCGCAGGTGGGCGAGCGCGGTGGCGACGGGGGTCTCGGCCACGAATGGCCGGTGTCCGGCCAGGCACTCGAAGGCCACCACTCCCAGGGAGTAGACGTCCGAGGCGGGCGTCGCGATGCCGCCTTGTGCCTGCTCCGGGGAGAGGTACTGGGGGGTGCCCATCACCTGTCCGGTCTCGGTGAGGGACATGCCCTGGGCGGCGCGGGCGATCCCGAAGTCGGTGATCTTCACGGTGCGGTCGGGCGTGACCAGCAGGTTGGCGGGCTTCACGTCGCGGTGCACGATCCCGGCCGCGTGTGCGGCAGCCAGGGCGTCAGCAGCCTGAGCGAGCAGGTCGCGGGTGGCGTCGGGATCGAGGGCCTGCCCGGGCTCCAGAAGGGCCGAGAGCGGCTGGCCGTCGACGAGCTCCATCACGAGGTAGGGGCGGGCAACGTCGGACCCGGCGGGCTGGGCCTCGCCGAAGTCGTAGACCGCGGCCACGTTCGGGTGGTGCAGGGACGCGGCGTGCCGAGCCTCGGTCTCGAACCGCGAACGGAAGGTCGCGTCGTCGGCGTACTCCGTCTTCAGCAGCTTCACCGCCACCCGCCGCCCGAGGACGGTGTCATTGGCCCGCCAGACCTCACCCATGCCGCCGGTGGCGATCCGGGAGTCGAGCGCGTAGCGCTCAGCTGCGTCGACGAAGCGGTGGTTCTCCTCCGTCACTGAATCACCGCCTCCATCACCGACTTGGCGATCGGGCCGCCGAAGGTGCCACCCGCGATCTCGCCACGCGGAATGTCGGCCTTCTGGATCATCACCGCGACCGCGACCTGCGGGTCGTCGGCAGGCGCGAACGACACGAACCAGGCGTACGGGGGCACGTTGTCGCGGCCGCTCTCGGCGGTACCGGTCTTGCCGGCGACGGCGACGCCGGGGATGGCTCCGGGGCTGGCCGTCCCGTTGGTGACCGTCGAGACCAGCATCTCCTTGAGCTCCTGGGCGGTCGAGGCCGAGACTGCCCGGGAGAGGACCTGCGGATCCGTCTTGTCGAGGACGTCGAGCTCGGGAGACCTGACCTCGTCGACGACGTAGGGCCGCATCACGTCGCCGCCGTTGGCGACGCCGGCGACGACCATGGCCATCTGCAGGGGGGTGGCGGTGACGCTGGCCTGCCCGAAGCCGGACAACGCGGTCTCGGCCTCGTCCATGCCCTCGGGATAGGCCGACTCGGCTTGCAGGGGCAGGTCCTCGAGGTACGTGGAATTCCAGCCGAAGGCCTCCGCCTGCTTGAGCATGGCATCGGGTCCGACCTCGTCGGCGAGCTGCGCGAACGAGGTGTTGCAGGACTGCTCCATCGCCTGGTGAAACGGGATCCGGTCGGTCCCGCAGGCCCGCCCTTCGTTGTCCACCAGGCCCGACTCGCCGGAAGTCAGCGGCAGCTGGTAGCTCGGGCCACCGGGCACCAGCGAGTTGGAGTCGGGGTAGTTGCCGCTCTCCAGCGCCGCGGCCGCGGTCACGATCTTGAACGTCGATCCCGGCGGGAGCGTGGTCTGGATGGCGCGGTTGAGCAGCGGCTCGGACTCCTCGTTGCCGAGCCGTCGCGCCGCATCGGAGACGGCGCCGAAGTCATGGCTCGCCATCTGGTTGGGGTCGTAGCTGGGGCTGGAGGCCATCGCCAGGATGCGGCCCGAGCTCGGCTCGAGGGCCACCACTGCGGCCTGGGCATCCCCGGGCAGGTCCTCGAGGCCGGCGTACGCGGCGTCCTGGGCAGCGGAGTCGAGCGTGAGCTGGACGCTGCCGCCCTTGGGGGTCGAGTTGCTGAGCAGGTCGACCAGGCGGGTGACGAACAACAGAGAGTCGTCACCGGAGAGGACGTCGTTCTGCGACTGCTCGATGCCGGTCTGGCTGAAGTAGGAGAACCAGCCGGTCACATGTGCGTACTTGAGCGGTTGCGGGTAGCGCCGCTGGAACTCGTACTGGTCGTCGGAGGGAACGCTCTCGGCGACCGCCTCCCGGCCGACCAGGATGGCGCCCCGGTCGCCGGAGAAGGATTCGGCGAGGACCCGGCGGTTGCGCGGATCCTTCTCGAGGGCGCCGGCCCGGTAGTACTGCAGGTACGTCGCGTTGATCATCAGGGCGAGGAACAGCAGGAGGCAGAAGATCGAGATCGTGCGGATCGGCTTGTTCACCGGGCATCGCCCCTTGGGGCGAAACCGGTGGACAAGAGGCCGGTGGTCGAGCAGCGCGCGGTAGCGCGCTTTGTCGGGGCCTTCACAGCTTCACCACCTGGGTGGTCTCGCTGTCGGGCTGTTCGTCATCAGGCGAGAGCGACGGGACCGGCCGGCGGGCCTGGTCGGAGATCCGGAGCAGGAGGGCGATGATCACCCAGTTGGCGACCAGCGACGAGCCGCCGTAGGACAGGAACGGCGTGGTGAGTCCGGTGAGGGGGATCAGTCGGGTGACGCCCCCGATGACGACGAAGACCTGAAGCGCGAGCACTCCCGCCAGACCGGTGGCGATCAGCTTGCCGAAACCGTCGCGGCAGACCAGGGCGGCGCGCAGCGCGCGCTCGACCATGATCCCGTACATCAGGATCACCGCGATCACGCCGGTGAGCCCCAGCTCTTCGCCGATCGAGGAGACGATGAAGTCGGACTGGGCGAACGGGACCCGGTCCGGGCTGCCGTCGCCGAAGCCGCGGCCGATCAGCCCGCCCCAGCCCATGCCGAACATCGCCTCCACGGGCTGGAACGCCAGGTCGTCGGTGCCCTCGCCGTAGTGGGCGAAGGGGTCCAGCCAGATGTCCACGCGGGTCTGGACGTGGCTGAAGAGCTGCCAGGCGACGAGCGCGCCGCCGACGAACAGCCCGCCGCCGACCACCAGCCAGCCAGGTCGTTCGGTGGCGACGTAGAGCATGACCAGGAACAGGCCGAAGAACAGCAGGCTCGAACCGAGGTCGCGCTGGAAGACGAGGATGCCCAGGCTGAGCAGCCACATCACCAGGATCGGCCCGAGGTCCCGGCCACGGGGGAGGTCGACGAAGAGCACGCGGCGCCCGGCGAGCGCGAGCGCGTCGCGGTGCAGCACGAGGTAGCCGGCGAAGGCGACCACGAGCAGCACCTTCGCGACCTCGCCGGGCTGGAAGCTGAACGCGCCGATCCGGATCCAGATCTGGGCGCCGTTGATGCTGGTGCCGATGCCGGGGACCATCGGCAGGAGCAGCAGCACGATCGCGGTCAGGCCGAGGGTGTAGGTGACCCGCTGCAGCGCCCGGTGGTCGCGCAGGAACAGCAGGGTCGCCGCGAACAGGGCCACGCCCAGGGTCATCCAGATCAGCTGCTTCTGGGCGAATCCGGCCGTCTGGTCGCTGGCCTCGTAGGCCAGGTCCAGCCGATGGATCACCGCCAGGCCGAGCCCGTTGAGCGCGGCCACCACCGGGAGCAGCACCGGGTCGGCGTACGGCGCCGTGATGCGGACGACGACGTGGGCCGCGATGATCAGGGCGGCCAGCCAGCCGCCGTACCCGAGGATGTCGGGGGGGACCTCGCCCTGCACCCCGAGACCGACAGCGGCGTAGGCGCCGACCCCGACCGCGAGAGCCAGCACGAGCAGGAAGAGCTCGGCGCCGCGGCGGCGCCGGTGCACGAATCCCATGAGGCTCGACGTCTGGGACACCTCAGCCACCGGACCCGTCTGTCGAGGGGTCGTCGGCCTGGCGCTGGGCGAGGTTCTCGACGGTGCTCCTGGCGTCGTCGAGGCTCCCGGCCTCGATGCCCTCTCTCACCTTGGCCGCATCGAAGTCCGAGAGCCTGTCGAGGTCGACGTCGCTGGACTCGTAGGGGCTGGACAGGTCGATCCCGACCACGTCGCCGTTGAGCCCGCGGTAGATGGTCACCACCCCGCCGCTCTCGCCCACGAAGTACTGGGTCTGGCTCCAGGACCAGGCGGCGGCGAGCGCGATCCAGAGCAGACCGATCACGACGACGGCTGCGAGCAGGGCCCGGATCCAGCCGTATCGACGGGGCGGCCGGGGCGCGTAGCGCGCCTCCTCGGGGTCGATCGGGTCGCTGGTGATGGCGTGCGGCAGGTCGTCGGGAATGTCGGCGAGGACCGGTTCGAGCTCGCCGGTGTCACCCGAGCGGTGGCCGCGGAACAAGCTGGTCATCGCTCCCGGGCGCTTGCGCCTGAGGTCCTCGGCCACGGCGCCGACCAGGATCGGGGTGAGGTCTCCGGACGCGGCGACGGCGGCATCGACCACGTCCGCGACGAGGCAGGTGACGTTGTCGGTGCTGCCGGCCTCGAGGCTGGCCCGGACCAGCTCCACGGCTGCGTAGTCGGGGCTCCCCCCACTGAGGATGTCGGCCAGCCGGCCCGCGTCGAGGACCCCGCAGGCCCCGTCGCTGCACAGCAGGAGCCGGTCGCCGGGTTCGAGCTCGACGTGGAACAGGTCGGGCTCGGTCTCGCCCATCCCGTCGAGCGCCCGCAGGATGAGGTTGCGGTGGGGATGGACCCGGGCCTCGTCCTCGGTGATCCGGCCCTCGTCGATCAGGGTCTGGACGAAGGTGTGGTCCTTGGTCAGCTGGCGCAGCTCCTGGTTGCGAAACAGGTAGGCGCGACTGTCTCCGAGGTGGCCCATCCCGATCCGCTCGCCGTCGAAGAGCGCGACCGTGGCCGTGGTGCTGGTGCCGTTGAGTGCGGGGTCCTCCTCGACCAGCTCGCCGATCCGGTCGTGGGCCCGGTGGATCGCTCCGGCGACCTGGCCGAGCAGGTCGTCGGTGGGCTTCTCATCCAGCTTGCGGAGCTGCTGGATGGCCGTGCTGGACGCGATGTCACCCCGGGCCGCACCGCCGACGCCGTCGCACACGGCCATGACCCAGGGGCCGACGTAGCCGGAGTCCTGGTTGTCCTTACGGACCCGGCCGACGTCGGAGATCGCCGCGTAGTCGAGACGCAGCATCATTTCCTCAGCTCGAGAATCGTCTTTCCGATCCGGACCTGAGTGCCCAGCGTGAGCGTGGTGGGCTGGGTGATCCGCGCGCTGCCGATGTAGGTGCCGTTGGTGGAGCCGAGGTCCTCGACGAACCACTGGTCGCCCGAGGAGGCGATCCGGGCATGCCGGGTGGAGACGTAGTCGTCGTCGAGGCG
>DASSJR010000322.1:0-3907 GCA_035691135.1 Nocardioides sp.
AGCAGGACCTCGTCCCGGTCGACCTTGACGATGGTGCCATCCACGATGTCACCGTCGTTGAAGTACTTGATGGTCTCGTCGATCGCGGCGAGGAAGTCCTCTTCCGAGCCGATGTCGTTGACCGCCACCTGGGGCGCGTCGCCCTGCTCATCGGAGTAGGCCGGAAGAGTGAAGGTGCTGCTCGTCATATGGGAAGTGATTCCTTGGGTGGTCAGATGTCGTGCGGGCGCGCGTTGAAGCCGGTTTCACTACCGATGGATACGTCCGCTTGGTGCTCCGGACTGATAGCGAGCTCTGTGTCCGCTCCGTCCGGGACGCAGGCAGACCTCAGGCGCGATTCACAAGGGTACGCCGGGCCAACTCGCCGCGTCCAACCGGCGGCCCGCTCAGGTCGCGTGCACGTCACCCGTGCGGGTGATGGCGCGCAGCCGCTCATGGGCCCGATCGGCCACCGGGTTCTGTCCACGCCGGGCGGCGAGGTCGACCAGCGCCCACAGGTCCGCGGCGCGAGCCAGGTCGAGCGCTCGCTCGGACGTGCCGCCGTGCCGTGCCGTGTAGACGTCGAGCACCGCCTCGACGAAGGCCGGCCGGCGATCGAAGCGCAGCAGGTTGCCGAGGTCGGCGTAGGGATGCCCCGCGTGGGCGAACTCCCAGTCGAGGAGCCCGGTGACCTCCAGCGTGTCGGGGTCGACGAGCACGTTCTTGGGATTGACGTCGCTGTGCACCAGGCAGAAGCGGCCGACCGTGTCCAGGAGGACCTGGGCATCGGTGGCCACGTCGCGCAACCCCTCCAGCTCGGCCTGTGACCAGTGCAGGAAGGCCTGTCCGTGGAGCGCCACGAACTCCGCGAGCCCGTCGACGACCTGGCCCTCGGCGCCGAAGGAGCCGATGGTCAGGTCGCCGTCGACGAATGGCCCGGACCGCAGCATCGGCATTCCCGCCAGATCGGCGAGGATCCGGCCGAGGCGTCCGCCCAGCAGGGCCAGGCTGCGCTCGTCGAGTTCCGGGAGCAGCAGGTCTCCGCGCACACCGGGCAGGAACGACGTCACCAGCAGGGCGGGGTGGTCGGCGGCCGGGTCGGCGCGTCGTACCTCCAGGACCTCGGGCACCGGCACCAGTCCCCGCACCAGGCGCAGCAGCGCGGCGTCGACCTCGTGCGCGGTGGCTCCGCGGTGTGAGGCGCCGGCGTAGATGCGGACGACGCTGCGTTCTCCCGCCACCTCGGCGACGAACGTCTCGCCCGACCAGCCGCCCGACAGCGGGGTCATGGTGGTCAGGTCCATCCCGGCATTCTCGGAGGTCGAGCCCGTCCTGGCCAACTCGCCAGTAGTCTCCGCAGCGTGGACGGGGAAGAAGCCGGGGCACATCCCCCGGTGCGCGTCGAGCGCCGTGCGGTCGACGAGGCCGAGTCGCGGCGGGCGAACGGTCCGGACTGGGACCGGTATGCCGACGAGTACCAGGCGACCCACGGCGAGTTCCTGGGCGATGCCGGCTTCGTGTGGGGTCCCGAGGGGCTGTCCGAGGACGAGGCGCGAATCCTCGGCGAGGTGGCGGGGCGTGACGTGCTCGAGGTGGGATCGGGTGCCGGCCAGTGCTCGCGGTGGATCCGCGAGCAGGGTGGCCGTCCGGTGGGCCTGGACCTGTCCTACCGGCAGCTCCAGCATTCGCGGCGGCTCGACGAGGAGACCGGGACACCCGTTCCTTCGGTACTCGGTACGGCGACCCACCTGCCGTTCGCCGACGAGTCGTTCGACGTCGTCTTCTCCTCCTTCGGTGCCTTGCAGTTCGTCAGCGACCTCGACGCAGCGGTGGCCGAGACCGCGCGGGTGCTGCGCCCCGGCGGACGGTTCGCCTTCTCGATCACTCACCCGACCCGGTGGATGTTTCCTGACGATCCCGGCGAGGGGGGTCTGGTGGCCAGCCAGTCGTACTGGGACCGGACGCCGTACGTCGAGGTGGACGACGAGACCGGGCAGGTGTCGTACGTCGAGCACCACCGCACGCTCGGCGACTGGGTCAGCCTGCTGGCCGGCACCGGGTTCGTGATCACGGACCTGCTGGAGCCCGAGTGGCCCGAGGACCATGACCGCGTCTGGGGTGGCTGGTCGAGGGTGCGCGGTCTGCTGACGCCGGGTACGGCGATCTTCGGGGCCACGCTGCGCTGAGGGCGGAGCCCGCGGCGTTCCTCCCCAGCCCCCTTGTCGTCCACAGGTCGCCCTGCGGTGGCCTGATCCACGGGGCGCCTCCGCGCGGCCACACGGCGTCGGCTGAGCCGCCTAGCGTGTGGTCATGACGGTTCGTCAGCTGGTCCCCGAGCACCCCGTGCGTGCCTGCGCGCGGGTGATCGGCTCGGCGCTGGACCAGGTGGCGGACGTGGATCCGGCCTACATGACCACTACCGACAAGGCCAGCGCGCTGGTGGAGCTCAGCCGTCTGGCTGCGCGCCTCGAAGGGCTGCGACTCCGGGTCCTCGCAGCCGCGGATGACGTCGCCCTCGACTCCGGCGCCCGCTCCGCCGCGACCTGGCTGGCCCACCAGGCTCGGACGGATATCGGGCCCGCCATCTCGGACGGCAGGCTCGCCGAATCGCTGGTCGCAGGTGAGAGATGCCCCGGCGGCCGGGACCGTCCATGTCGCACAGGCACGGGTGATCGTCCACGCCCTCGACGACCTCCCGGCCGACCTGGATCCGCACCTGCGAAGCCAGGTCGGCGACTCATCTGGTCGAGCAGGCCGCCCACTTCGACCCCACGCGACTTCGCCGGCTGGGACGCAAGGTCCTCGAAGTGGTCGCACCCGAGGTGGTTGAGGCCGACGAGCGACGTCTGCTGGAGGCCGACGATGCCCGCGCCCGGCGTGTCGCCTCGCTGACGATGCGCCGCCGCGGCGACGGCACCACGGACATCCACATCCGGATCTCGGATGCTGTCGCCGGGCGACTCAGGACCTATCTCGACGCCTACACCTCGCCCCACCGCAGCAACCTCGACCACCACCGAGGCGGTGCCGGTGACCGGGTCGACCCCGATACGGGACGCCACCTACCCCGATCCACGCTCTGGGCGACCGCCTTCGGGGCGATGCTGGAGGCCATCCCCGCCGATAGGTTGCCTCGACACGGCGGTGGTGCCACCAGCGCGGTGGTGACCATCGACCACGACACTCTCCGCGAGCAGCTCGGGGTGGCCGGACTCCTCGACGCCGACGAGTCCATCAGTTTGTCCCAGACCATGCGGCTGGCATGCAACGCATCGATCCTGCCCGCCGTGCTCGACACGGCCGGCCAGCCGCTTCACTTGGGCCGCGCCCGCCGGCTCTTCAGTCCCGCGCAAAGGACAGCCATGGCCCTCAGGGACAGGCAGTGCCGCGCGCTTGGATGTTCGATCCCCGCCACCTGGTGCGAGGCCCACCACATGTTGCCCTGGGGTCGAGGCGGTCTGACCGACCTCGACCAGGGACTCCTGCTCTGCTCGTGGCATCACCATCGGGCCCACGACCGGGCCTACCGCACCGACACCCTGCCCAACGGTGACCTCAGGTTCCACCGACGGACATAGGCCCTCGTCCCCTCCCCATATGCAGGAAGGGGCACCGATCGCCCGATGCCCCTTCCGGATGTTGCTGGGTGTCCCTGCGTCAGATCAGGCGGCGGCCCAGCAGGAGCGCACCACCGAGCCCGAGCAGGGCCAGTCCGGCCAGACCACGCGACCAGTTCCGACCGGCCTCGCCGTCGTCGCCCTGGATCACGTAGCTGTACGCCGTCAGACCGGCCGCACCCTCGGGTGCGCCGTAGGCCATGTCCTCGGTCTGCGCCCGCTCGGCGCCGGCCTCCATGGTGGCGTACATCTGGCCGTAGGTCTGGGTCGTGTCCTTGCCCGCCTCGACCAGCTTGCTCGTGCCCTTGTCG
>DASSJR010000323.1:0-4728 GCA_035691135.1 Nocardioides sp.
CGGCGCGACCATGGTCATCCCCGCGCCCGGCTTCGACCCCGAGACCACGCTCCGCACGATCGCCGAGGAGCGCTGCACCGGTGTGTACGGCGTGCCCACCATGTTCATCGCGATGCAGAACCACCCGACGTTCCGCGACCACGACCTCTCGACGCTGCGCACCGGGATCATGGCCGGCTCCATCTGCCCGGTCGAGGTGATGAAGCACTGCATCTCCGACATGCACATGGAGGAGGTGTCGATCGCCTACGGCATGACCGAGACCTCGCCGGTCTCCTGCCAGACCCGCGCCGACGACGACCTCGACCGTCGTACGGCGACGATCGGGCGCGTCCACCCGCACGTCGAGATCAAGGTCGTCGACCCGGTGACCGGCGCGACCGTCGAGCGCGGCGAGACCGGGGAGTTCTGCACCCGCGGGTACTCCGTGATGCTCGGCTACTGGGACGACCCCGAGAAGACCAGTGAGGCCATCGACGCCGACGGCTGGATGCACACCGGCGACCTCGCCGAGATGCGCGAGGACGGCTACTGCAACATCGTGGGCCGGATCAAGGACATGGTGATCCGCGGCGGCGAGAACATCTACCCGCGTGAGATCGAGGAGTTCCTGCACACGCATCCCGACGTCGAGGACGTCCAGGTGGTCGGCGTCCCCGACGAGAAGTACGGCGAGGAGCTGTGCGCGTGGGTCACGGTCCGGTCCGGGGCCGAGCCGCTGGACGCGGAGGCGGTCCGGGAGTTCGCAACGGGCAAGCTCGCCCACTACAAGATCCCGCGCTACGTGATGGTCGTCGACGAGTTCCCGATGACGGTGACCGGCAAGGTCCGCAAGGTCGAGATGCGGGAGAAGAGCGCTGCCGAACTCGGCCTTGGCTGACAAGTCACTGGGTCTCGACACGCCGGTTCGCCGCCCTCGCAGGCGCGGCCGGCGACGGCTCGCTCGACCACCATCAGCGAATCCGCTGACGCGTCTTCGCTAACGACTGAGGACGACCGGGATCCGGGTGCGGGTCCCGTCCGCACCGCGCCAGGTGATCCAGCCGTCGTCGAGCGGATGCGCGTGGCGCGGTCCGCTCACGTCGACGCGGAAGGTCGCGCTCTGGCCGGGGGCGATCCGCAGCGCGAGTGGGGTGACCGAGACGTCGTGGATGGCGAACCCGCTCACCCTGACCGAGAAGTAGCTCGTCCGGTGACTGACGTTCGTCACCGTCCGTCGGGTTTGGTCGTGGTCCGTGAGCAGGATCGAGGGCGTGTTCAGGTCGCGCACCAGGTCGCCCTCCAGCCAGCGGCGGTAGTCGTGGGGCCCGACGAGGTACACGAGGCCAGGGCGCTCGGCGCGTGCTGCCCGGGGCCTGCCGGCGCCGGCGTAGAGGATGGACGGGTTGCCGGCGACCGGCAGGGCCGAGGTGACCAGGGCGGAGCGGGTCCGGTCCGCATCCCAGTTGGTGTGGGCGAGGAGCTGGGCGGCGACGCCGCTGGTCCAGGCGGTCGCTGCCGACGTACCCGAGGCGAAGTCCCATCGGGCACCCCGGACCGCAGGGGGGACCGCTCCGAGCACACCCGTGCCGGGTGCGACCAGGTCCGGCTTCACCAGGGTCGCGGTCGGGTCGCCGGTGGCGGACCAGTGGGCGACCTTCGCGGGGGTTCGTTGCGTCGGGAGTGGACGCAGGCTGACGCGTGCCCGCGGCCGAGCGGCGTGGAGCGCGAGGATGTCCGCGGCGGCGGAGCGGCGCAGGTGGACCGTCGGGACGGCGTGCAGGTCTGCTTCGACGGTGCCGGGGTGGGTGTTGACCAGCACCATCCCGATCCCGTCGGCCTGGCGGACCGCATCAGACTTGTCGGTCCGCCCGATTCCGCCACGGCGACACAGGACGATGGCGTCCGCCGTGCGAGAGGCGTCGAGGCTCCCGGGCGTGCAGAGGCGAGCTTGCTGCTTCGTGGCTCCCCGGGCCGCGACCTCCTCGGCCAGGACCAGTCGCGCCGGGCCGACCGGGTGGGAGGACGCCATCGCCCCGGTCACCGGCGCACCCCCGCCCAGGACGACGTCGCCCAGCCGCTGGGTGCCGGTGGTCCCGCCGACGGAGAGCACCCAGGGCGACGGGTGGGCGGCGTACGCATGCCGACCGCGGTTGCCGGCGGCCCCCACCACGACGACGTTCCCCTCGGCCGCACCGAGCAGGGCTCGCTCCACGGTGTCGAACTCCGGTGGGCCGGCCACGGCGAGGTTGAGGACGTCGACCCGGTCGCGCGTGGCGCGGTCGATGGCGGTGACGAGGTCGGCGGTCGCACATCCGTCGTCGACCGGGTCCGGGGCCGTCCAGCACGCCTTGTAGACGGCCAGCCTGGCCTGAGGGGCGAGCCCGGAGAACTTCGTCGACCGTTGGCCGCGGACCTGGACCGAGACCCGCGCGTTGCCGGCGACGATGGAGGCCATCTCGGTCCCATGTCCGTGGTCGTCGCGCGGTGAGAGAGAGCTCGAGCTGCGGACACGGTCCTGGCCGAAGCCGTGCACGAACCACCGGGCCCCGACCAGCTTGCTGTTGCACGAGTCCGCGTCCCAGCCCTCACCGGTCTGGCAGGCGCCGCGGAAGCGTCGCGGGGAGCGTCCGAGGTCGGTCGAGGACGCGAAGAGCGGGCTCTCGGGCCAGATGCCCGTGTCAACGACTCCCACGACGACACCCGCTCCGCCGCTGGACCGGACGGGGGCCATCGGTCGGTTGCTGACCGGCGCGCCAGCGACCCGGCGTACGGCGTTCTCCTCCACCAGCTGCACTCGGGGGTCGGAGCGCAGCAGGCTGGCCTGGTCGTCCGTGAGCTCGGCGGCGAAGCCGTTGAGGGCTGTGGTCCACCGGTAGACCGGTTCGGCTCCGACTTCGGCCAGCAGGGAGTCCTGGAGGTCCGTCAGGGTCGTCCGGTAGGCCCGGAGCGACCGGGGGCCGTCGTAGCCGGCCGTCCCGGGCCTGTCGAGGGTGACCAGCTGGAGCGTGGGGTCAGTGGCGGCGGAGGTGTCGTCGGCCGGTGCCGGGGAAGCGGAGCCCACGAGCGCGACGATCAGGCCGGTGGCGAGGAGGGATCCCGTGATGCGCCGAGTCGCCATCGCGCGCCTCCCGTTCGTCCTCGGGTGCCGCCGGGCGACGGACACAGACCTCCTAGGGTCGCAGGCGGGCGAAGGGGGTGCAACGCCATCGCGCGCACCACCTACCCTGAGCGCATGCGTGAGCTCGCCGTCGGGTTCGACCTGGACATGACCCTGATCGACACCGTTCCGGGCTTCGGGGCCACGCTGCGCGCGCTCGGGGCCGAGCTCGAAGTGGAGTTTCCGATCGATCAGATGACCTCACGACTCGGCCCGCCGCTCGACCTGCTGCTGTCCGACCACCTGCCCGCGGAGGCGATCGCCGAGGCCGGTGACCGGTTCCGGGCGATCTACCCCGACCACGCCATCGCCCCGGTCCCGGTGCTGCATGGCGCTCACGAGGCGCTGGCCGCCGTACGACGACACCGGGGCCGCACCATCGTCGTCACCGGCAAGTTCGCCGCCAACGCCCAGCTCCATCTCGACCACCTCGCACTGGACGTCGACCTGCTGGAGGGCTGGGTGTGGGGCGTGGGCAAAGCCGACGTACTGCGCCGCGAAGGGGTCTCGATCTACGTCGGCGATCACGTCCACGACGTCGAGGGCGCGCTGGCCGCCGACGCCGTGAGCGTCTCGGTGCTCACGGGTGGCTGCACCAGGGAGGAGCTGCTCGAGGCGGGCACCCACGTGGTGCTCGAGGACCTGGCCGCCTTCCCGGCGTGGCTGGACGAGCATCTGCTCACCTCCCGCCTCGCTGCGCTGGAGTCCGACCTCGCTGATCGCGGCTCGGTGATGGTGGCCTACAGCGGTGGGGCCGACAGCGCCTTGCTCCTAGCCGCGGCGGTTCGCGCGCTGGGGCCGGACCACGTCGTGGCGGCCACCGGCTACTCCCACTCGTTGCCGCACTCGGAGCGGGACCCGGCCCGCGAGTTCGCCGAGTCCCTGGGCGTCGAGGTCATCACGCCGCGGACCCACGAGATGGAGCGCGAGGGCTACCGCGCGAACGCAGGCGACCGCTGCTTCTTCTGCAAGGCCGAGCTGCTCGACGTCCTGACCCCGCTGGCGACCGAGCGCGGGCTGCGGTTCGTGGCAACCGGTACCAACGCCGACGACGCGGTGGCCGGGTTCCGCCCCGGGATCCGCGCCGCCGCCGAGCGCGGCGCGATCACGCCACTCCGCGACGCCGGCCTCACCAAGGAGCAGGTCCGGGAGGCCTCGCGGCGCTGGGAGCTGCCGACCTGGGACAAACCGGCCGCAGCCTGCCTGTCCTCGCGGGTGGCCTACGGAATCGAGGTCACCCCGTTCCGGCTGGCCCGGGTCGAGCGGGCCGAAGAGGCCTGCCGCCGAGCGCTGGCCGACGCGGGCATCCCACTGCGCGACCTGCGGGTGCGTGACCTCGGGGAGCACGCCTGCGTCGAGGTCGACGCCGCCCTGCTGCTCGACCGCCTCGCCCCCGGCACCGCCGCCGCGGACGATCTGCTGGACGCCGTACGCCGCTCCGGGTTCGACGCCGTCGAGCTCGACCCGAAGGGCTTCCGGTCCGGTTCGATGAACGAGGCCCTGGTCGAGCGGTGACCGCAGACCATCGAAGTCGTTGGCGCCGCCGCGCGAACTCGGCATAGGCTTGCCCGTTGCCGCGGCCCCCGTCG
>DASSJR010000324.1:0-15920 GCA_035691135.1 Nocardioides sp.
GAAGCCACGGAACGCGGTCTGGGAGGTCTTGTTGGTCTTGGCGATCCGACCGTGGGCGGTGATGTTCGGGATCCAGTACGCGTTGTCCAGATGGCACAGCGCCCGGGCCAGCACCGGCTCGGACAGGTCCAGGCTCCAGCCGCCGTCGGCCGTCAGCGTCGCCTCGAGGGCCGTGAGCTGCCCGTCGTCGTCGAAGCCCACCCGCCACCGCGCGTGGAAGCCGTGCCGCTTGCCGGTCATCGTGATGTCCTGGGTGCGGTTGAGCCTCAATCTGACCGGGCGACCGGTGAGGGTGGCGCCGAGCGCGGCGATGGAGGCGTAGCCGTGCGGCTGCATCTCCTTTCCGCCGAACCCCCCGCCCATCCGCAGGCACTGCACGGTGACGGCGTGGTTGGGCAGGCCGAGGACGTGGGCCACGATCTCCTGGGTCTCCGAGGGGTGCTGGGTGCTGCTCTGCACGAACACCTGGCCCGCCTCGTCGACGTGGGCGAGCGAGCAGTGCGTCTCGAGGTAGAAGTGCTCCTGGCCGGCCATCTCGACCTCGCCGCTGAAGACCCGCGCCGAGGCGTCCAGTCCGTCCTCGACGCTGCCGCGCTCGATCGTCGGCTGTCCCCCCTGGAAGCTGCCCGCCGCAATCGCCTCCCGCAGACCGATCACGGCGGGCAGTGGCTGGTAGTCGACCTCGACCGCTGCGGCGCCCAGCCGTGCGGCCTCGAGGGTCTCCGCGAGCACCCAGCACACGGCATGGCCGTGGTACATCACCTCGCTGGGGAACAGCGGCTCGTCGTGCTTCACGCCGGCGTCGTTGACCCCGGGCACGTCGTCGACGGTCAGCACCCGGACCACGCCCGCGACGTCGTAGGCCGCGTCGACGCGCAGGCCGGTCACCCGGGCGTGGGCGTGCGGTGCCTGGACCGGATGGGCGTGCAGGACATCGCGCGTGCGGCCGACCAGGTCGTCGGTGTAGAGCGCCTGCCCGGTGACGTGGAGAGCTGCGCTCTCGTGGGGGATGGTCAGGCCCACGCCGGCGTCGTCGGGGCGACGCGAGAGGTCGCTCATGCGGGCACCGCCTCGGTGGTGTCCGCCCACAGGCGCAGCAGCGAGTTGCCGAGCATCGCCGAGCGGTACGCCGCGCTGGCCCGGTGGTCGTCCATGGGGGTTCCCTCCGCGCGCAGCACGGTGGCGGCCGATCGGACCGTGGCCTCGGTCCACGGCTTCCCCTCGAGCGCCGCCTCGGTCGACAGCGCGCGGATCGGCGTCGCTGCGACGCCACCGAGGCCGATCCGGGCACTCTTGACGATCCCGTCGGCCACGTCGAGGGCGAACCCGACCGCCACACTGGAGATGTCGTCGTAGCGCCGCTTGGCGATCTTGTGGAACGCCGTCAACTCCACAAGCGGGAGCGGGATCCGCAGTGCCCGGATCAGCTCGTCCGGCCGCCGGACTGTCTCGCGGTAGCCGGTGAAGTAGTCGGCCAGTGGCACCGCGCGATCACCCGCCGAAGCGGCGAGCACCACCTCCGCGTCGAGCGCCAGCAGGGCCGGTGGGAAGTCGCCGATCGGGGAGGCGGTGGCGAGGTTGCCCCCGATGGTCGCGGTGTTGCGGATCAGCCGCGACGCGAACTGCGGGAAGACCTCGCCCAGGATCGGAACCCGGCCGGCCAACAGGGTCTCGACCTCCGACAGGGTGAGGGCCGCCCCGATCTCGAGCACCTCCGAACCGACGTCGAAGGAGCGCAGCTCCGGCAGCCGGTCCACCGCGACGACGTACGGCGACCGCTCGCCGCGCAGGTTGACCTCGACGCCCCAGTCGGTGCAGCCCGCGATGACGGTGGCGTCGGGATGCTCTTCGATCAGGGTCAGCGCCTCGGCCAGGTGGGCCGGTCTGGCGAACCCGTCGACCCGGGTGGCGACGACGTCGGGGGCAGGCGTGGAGACCCGCTCGGCCAGCGGGTCGCCGGCCTCGGGCGAGCTGAGCACCCACGCCGCGTCGCGGATGGGCCGGTAACCGGTGCAGCGGCACAGGTTGCCGCTCATCGCGTGCAGGTCGAAGCCGTTGGGGCCGTGCTCGAGGTCCCCGTCGCCGGGCGCCCGGTCCGCCCGGTAGAACTCCGCGGCCATGCTGCAGACGAAACCCGGCGTGCAGTAGCCGCACTGCGACCCGCCCCGCTCAGCCATCTCCCGCTGGACGGGGTGGAGGTCCTCGGGCGTGCCGAGCCCCTCGGCGGTGACGACCTCCTGGCCGTCGAGGGCCAGCGCGGGAACCAGGCAGGCATTGATCGCGGTCCACTGCGAGCGGCCGTCGGACCCCGGACGGACCACCATCACCGAGCACGCGCCGCACTCACCCTCGGCGCAGCCTTCCTTGGCCCCGGTCAGGCCGAGGCCGCGCAGCCAGTCGAGGGCGGTGACGTGGGTCGGGACGCCGTCGAGCGCATGGGGCGCCCCGTTGACGGTGATCCGGGGGTCGCTCATCTCGTCTCCCATCGCACGCAAGGTTCGCGATCCGGGGCGCATGGTTTCGAGACAACAGGCCGCCGGTTATCCATGCTGAACGACGACTCCGCGGTCATTCTACGTGGCCGGGGTCACATCTCGGCCAGGTGAGAGCCGCGGGTGCCGGTTCACGTCCTTGTAGAGCAGGTAGCGGAACCGGCCCGGCCCGCCGGCGTAGCAGGCCTGGGGGCAGAAGGCCCGCAGCCACATGAAGTCGCCCGCCTGCACCTCGACCCAGTCGCGGTTGAGCAGGTAGACCGCCTTGCCCTCGAGCACGTAGAGACCGTGCTCCATCACGTGGGTCTCCGGGAACGGGATCGACCCGCCGGGCTCGAAGTTCACGATGTTGACGTGCATGTCGTGGCGGACGTCCTCGGGGTCGACGAACCGCTGGGTGCCCCAGGTGCCGTCGGTCTCGGGCATCGGCTCGGAGGGCACGTCGGACTCCTGGGTCACGAAGGCCTCCGGAGGGTAGACGCCCTCCACACGTTCGTAGGCCTTCCGGATCCAGTGGAACGTGGCGGTGGCCTCGCCGTCGTTGCGCAGCGACCAGGCGCAGCCCGGAGGGAGGAAGGCGTACCCGCCCGGACCGAGCAAGTGGTCGATGCCCTCGAGCACCAGTCGGACCGTCCCGTCCACCACGAACAGCACGGCCTCGGCGTCGGGGTCGGGCTCGGGGCGCTCGCAGCCGCCGCCAGGTCCGACCTCGACGACGTACTGCGCGAACGTCTCGGCGAACCCGGACAGCGGACGGGCCAGCACCCACAGCCGGGTGTCCTGCCAGTGCGGCAGCCGACTGGCGGTGATGTCGCTCAGGGTGCGGCGCGGGATGACGGCGTACGCCTCGGTGAAGACGGCCCGGTCGGTGGTGAGCTCGGTCTGCGGCGGCAGCCCGCCTCGCGGCACGTGGTAGGTCATGTTCAGGCCCCTCTCCTCAGCAGCCGGCCGCGTGGAGCAGCGGAAATGTCGACCAGTACGCCGTGCAGCCAGGTCTGCCGGACCGTGCCGGTGAGCGTACGCCCGGCGTAGGCCGAGACCGGGTTGCGGTGGTGCAGCCGCGCCGGGTCGACGACGAACGTCTCGTCGGGGGCGAAGACGCACAGGTCGGCCGAGGCACCCACCTCGATCCGGCCCCGGTCGGCCAGGCCCACCCGGTCGGCGGGCGCGGTCGCCATCCAGCGGACCACGTCGGCGAGGCCGTGCCCGCGCTCCCGGGCACCTGACCACACCGCCGGCAGTCCCAGCTGCAGGGAGGCGATCCCGCCCCAGGCCTGGCCGAAGTCGCCCAGGTCGCGGCGCTTGAGCTCGGGGACGCACGGGGAGTGGTCGGTGACCACGAGGTCGATGTCGCTGGCGGCCAGTCCCTGCCAGAGGAGGTCGCGGTTGCCGGCGTCCCGGATCGGCGGACAGCACTTGAACTCGGTCGCCCCGTCGGGGACCTCGGCTGCGTCGAAGGTCAGGTAGTGAGGACAGGTCTCCACGGACACGTCGACCCCCTCCGCCCGGGCCGCACGCAGCGCCGGGATCGCGTGCGCGGCACTGAGGTGCACGACGTGGGCGCGTCCGCCGGTCCGTCGGGCGGCGTGGATCACGACGTCGATCGCACGCTCCTCGGCGGCTTGCGGACGGGAGTCGAGGAAGCCGGCGTACGAGGTCCCGTGGGCGCGTGAGTCGTCGACGAGTGCGGCGTCCTCGGCGTGCACCAGCATCAACGCGCCGATCCGCGCGGTCTCGGCCATGCCGTCGACGAACTCACCGGTCGAAAGGTGCGGGAACTCCTCGACACCGGAGTCGATCAGGAAGCACTTGAACCCGAAGACCCCCGCGTCGTGCAGGGCGGACAGGTCGGCCAGGTTGCCGGGGACCGCACCGCCCCAGAAGCCCACGTCGACCCAGGCCCGGTCCCGGGCCGCGGCCCGTTTCTCGTCGAGCGCCGCGACGGTGGTGGTCGGCGGGATGCTGTTGAGCGGCATGTCGAGGATCGTGGTCACCCCGCCCGCGGCCGCGGCCCGGGTGGCGGTCTCGAAGCCCTCCCACTCGGTGCGGCCGGGCTCGTTGACGTGGACGTGGGTGTCGACCAGCCCCGGGAGCAGGACCTCGTCGTCGAGGAGCTCGACAACGGCCTCCGCCTCGGTGGGGTCGTCGTGGGCCGCGAGGTGAGCGATCCGGCCGGCCCGGATCCCGATCGCGACCGACGTCTCGCGGCCGTCCACCACCGCGCGCCGAGCCCGGATCAGGACGTCGAGCTCAGGAGCCACGGTAGGTGGAGTAGCCGTAGCGGCTGAGCAGCAGCGGCACGTGGAAGTGATCGTCGGCCGCGATCGTGAACGACACGGTCACCTCCGGGAAGAACGCCTCGACCCCGGCATCGGAGAACCACGCCCCGGTGTCGAAGCGGAGCCGGTAGACACCGGTCGCGAGGTCGTCGCCGAGCGAGCCGATCCGGCCATCGGCGTCGGTGCGCTCGACCTTGAGCACCTCTCCCGCCGCCGACTCCAGCACCACCGTGACCCCGGTCGCCGGTCGTCCCGCGCCGGTGTCGAGGACGTGCGTGCTGAGGGTGGCCATCTCAGAGCACCTGCTCCAGCCGCAGCAACGCGATCTCGCGCAGCTGGGACACGGTCTCGGCGCGTTCGGTGGCGGGGTCGTTGTCGAGTCGCCGGTCGAGCTCGGCCAGGATCTGGGGTCCGGTCCGGCCGGAGGCGCGGATCAGGAACACCCGGTCGAACCGTTCCTCGTAGGCGAGGTTGCCCGCGGCCAGCCGTCGGGCGATGTCGCGATCCGCCGGGTCGACACCGGCCTGTTCGCGGGCGGAGTGCTCCTCGTCGTGCCCCCCGGAGCCGCGCTCGCCGATCCGCGGGTGGTGGTCGAGGGCCGCCTCCAGCTCCTCGTCGGTCATCGTGCCCGCGGCCACCTCGGCGACTTTCAGCAGTGCGGCCCGGTCGGCGTACGGCCGGCCCTCGAGGATCGTGTCGACCCAGCGCGGGATGTCGAGGCACTCTGCCAGGCGCTCGCGGGCCGCGGCCTCGGGAAGGGCGTTGAACGCGTCGAGATCGGTCACTGGTCCTCCCGGGTCACGGTGGCCTCGATCAGCCCGTAGGGCCGGTCTGCGGCGATGAACACCTCGCCGTCGTTCTCGATCCCGAACGGTGAGAGGTCGACGAGGTGGTGGTGCTTGTTGGGTGCGGAGAAGCTGATCTCGGCCACCTCCGGCCTCGCTTCGAGCACCGCGGTCCCCATCGAGTAGAGCGTCTCCTGCAGCGCCCGGCTGTAGGTCGTCGCGAACGCCTCGAGCAGCCGACGCCGGATGTCGTCGTAGGTGTCGTTCCAGTCGTGCTGCCCCGGGGTGTACCGCCAGCTCGCCGTCAACGACGTCGCGAGGACCCGGTCGTCGGCATCGTCCAGGGTGGTGTAGTCGTCGCGGAGGAAGCCCTTGAACTCCGAGCCGGTCGACTTCAGCACCACCAGGTCCTCGAGCCCTGACTCCACGACGGTCGCGTCGGCCGTCACGTCGACGACCGTGGTCCGGACCCCGCCGTCGCCGCGGACGAACGCGTGGTCGTGGCCCTCGCCGCCAACCGGGATCCGGTGCCAGGGATACTCCTCGACCTCGACCCGGGCTCCGGTGGCGGCCGGGGTGGCGTCGAGGAGCCGCTGGGCCAACGCGGTCGCGTAGTCCTCGGCTGAGGTGACGCCGTGCTGCTTGGCGTAGGCGAAGGCGGTGTTCTTCTGGGTGTCCGTGGGCAGTACGCGGGACTGGTCGCCGCTGACATGGGCGTCGGCGAAGTCCCCGCGCAGAGACGTGGAGACGTTGAGATCGCGGATCTCGTGCCGAGCCGTGTCGCGATAGATGCGAACGACGCGGTTCTCGGCCTTCCCGTAGCGGTTGGGTCCCAGGACGATGCCCAAGCCTCAGCCCGCCTTCCGCTTCTCGATCGGGCGGCCGGCCAGCTCGGTCAGCTTGTTGAGGTTCAACCCACTGGCAGTGACGACCTCGGCGTCGGCGAGGGCCCCGCAGTCGAGCCCCCGGAGCAGGAACGCCGCCATCGCGCGCACCGTCGCCGGCTCGTCCTGGATCGAAGTCGACTCGACCTTGCCGTACGCGCGCAGGCGCTCGACCGCGGGCTCGAGGCCGCTGCGGAAGAACTCGAACGTGGCGGCGTACCGCGTCGGAAGCTGGGCCGGGTGGAGGTCCCAGCCCTGGTAGAGCCCACGCTCCAGGGATCGCCGGACCAGACGCCGGTGGTTGGCCCATGCGTCCCGCATCGCGTCTGCGTCCCCGACCGGCAGCACGTTGGTGGAGCCGTCGGAGAGACGTACGCCGGTGCCGGCGACCGCGGCCTGCATCACCGCCTTCGCGTGGTCGGCGGCGGGGTGCTCGAGGCTCTGCTGGGCGGGGGCGATGCCGAGGTCGGCGGAGTAGTCGTAGGTGCCGTAGTGCAGCCCGAGGCAGCGACCTGCCGACGCGTGGATCATCCGCGCCACCTGGACGGTCCCGTCGCTGCCGACGACCGCCTGCGGCGTCTCGATCTGGAGCTCGAACCTGAGTGAGCCGGAGCGCAGGGAGAGGTCCTTCTCGAGCCACTCCGCGGCCACGGTCATGGCCTCGACCTGGTCGACCGAGGTGACCTTGGGCAGAGTGACCACGAACCCGTCGGGGAGGGCGCCGTCACCGACGAGGCCCTCGACGAACAGGGCGAGGGTGCGGAGCCCCCGGGACCGCGTCGCCGGCTCGAGGCTCTTGAACCGGATCCCGTGGAACGGCGGCGCGGCACCGTCCTTGACCCATCGCGCGACGACCGCTGCCGTCTCGCGGACGGTCTCGTCCTCCTCGTCGTCGGACCGGGCGCCGTACCCGTCCTCGAAGTCGATCCGCAGGTCCTCGATCGGCTCTCGCTCCAGCTTGGCGAGGACTCGTCCGACCAGGTCCTCGTCACCGTCCAGCACGTCGAGAAACTCCGAGCCGAACTCGACGATCGACATCTGGGCCCGGTTGGCGTACGTCGCGAGCAGCTCCGGCTCGACCTGGTCGGCCGGCACATAGAGCGTGTGGACGGGTTGCCTTCCGGCGCGTTCTCCGGGGTAGTCACGGGCAAGCGCGGCGTCGGCGTCCTCGAGCCGGTGATTGATCTCGGCGGTCAGCGCCTCGATGTCGACGCCGCCGCGCTGGTCATCGTCCATGACCGAAACCCTAGTGTGCCCGGGCCCGCTGGTCCGGCACGAGGCGTCCGGTGGCCTACTCGAGACCGGAGAGCGCGGCGGCGACCGCGAAACCGAGCACCGTGACCAGGCCGGCGATCTTGCCCGCCTGGCGCGCGGCCTCGGGAATCATCGTGTCGATCAACATCACCAGCAATGCACCCGCGGCGAACCCGTTGACGACGGCCTGCAGGTCTCCCGACGCGGTGTCGGCGATGGCGAATCCCCCCACCGTCGCGAGCGTGCAGATGACGGCCACGAGCGTCCAGAGGCGCAGCACGGCGCCGACGGAGTGCCCGGCGGCACGCATGGCGGTGGCGGAGCCCACTGCCTCGGGGAGGTTGGACGCGAAGATCGCGGCCAGCAGTCCGACGCTGACGCCGCGCCCGGGGATCAGGCCGATCCCCAGCACGAGCTGCTCGGGAATCCCGTCGAGGAACGCGCCGAGGGCGAGCGCGGCTCCGCTGCTCGAATCACTCGGCCGTGACGGCGCACGACCCCTGAGGTGGCCCGGCCGTTCGATGACCCGGTCGGCCAGGTAGTACGTGAGCGCCCCGAGGGCCAGGCCGATGGCCACCGAGTCGGCTCCACCCAGTCGGATGCCCTCCTCGGCGAGGTCGAAGCTCACCGCGCTGATCAGCGCACCGGCACCGAACCCGAGCACCGCGCCCACGGCGCGAGCCGGCCACTGTCGGGCCAGCCCGATCAGTGCCCCGAGGACCAGGGAGGACGCGGCGAGCGCACCCCATCCGAGTGACGCGATCATCTGGACAGTCTGATGGGTCGGCCCCTACCGGGCACAGATCGCGTTCTGGTCGATCTCCGCCCGGTGATACTCATCCTCGCGAGGATGCGGGTCGTACCCGTCGTGAGAGTCGTACCTCGCCCTGGCCCCCGCCCGGATCTGGGCCAATCCGGTGTCCGTGCCTCCAACGTCGACGTATCGCAGGAGCCGACCGTAGGTGTCGACGTCCTGGACGCTGGCGGGATTGACCAGAACCACTGCCCGACCCTCGACCATCCGCCGCAACCTCGCTGTCGCGGCTCCGAACCCACACGCGCCGTGCTCGGGGGTGTCCACGCCGATGAGCCGGACGTGCTCGCCCGACTCGATCACGACGGTGTCCCCGTCGACGACACGAGTCACCACCGCGCGCGAACGGTCATCTCGGGAATCGTCGGAGACCGCGCAAGCCATGGAGCTGCTCGCGACCGCGAGAACTGCGAGCAACAGCACGACCACCCGCCACGTCCCCATGGCGGAAGTTCATCACGCGGCGCGTGGCGACTCTCAGGACGCCGACGAGGCGCGGCGGCCCCGGAGCCACTGCCACACCGCGGTCACGATGACCGCACCGACCAGCGACCCGATGATCCCGCTCACGGCCAGATCCAGCCCGTCGCCCGCGAGCAGGCTGACCAGCAGCCCGCCGACCAGGGAGCCGAGCAGACCCGAGGCGAAGGCCATCGGCCAGTCGATGCCGCGCGCCGACCGGCCCAGCAGCATCTGGGCTCCAGCGCCGATGAGCATGCCGAAGAGGATGATGGCGATCAGGAGCATGCTTCGAGGATAGGGGAGGCAGCGCCCCGGCGGGCGGAAGTGACCGGCTCACTCCCACTCGATCGTGCCCGGCGGCTTCGACGTGACGTCGAGGGTGACCCGGTTGACCTCGCGGACCTCGTTGGTGATCCGGGTGGAGATCCGCTCGAGGATGTCGTACGGGACGCGGGCCCAGTCGGCGGTCATCGCGTCCTCGGAGGTGACGGGGCGCAGCACGATCGGGTGGCCGTAGGTGCGGCCGTCCCCCTGGACGCCGACCGAGCGGACGTCGGCGAGCAGTACCACGGGGCACTGCCAGATGTCGCGGTCGAGGCCGGCGCGGGTCAGCTCCTCCCGGGCGATGGCGTCGGCCTCGCGGAGGACGTCGAGACGCTCCCGGGTGACCTCGCCGATGATCCGGATCCCGAGGCCCGGGCCCGGGAAGGGCTGGCGGTGGACGATGTCGGCGGGGAGCCCGAGCTGTTCACCCACCATCCGCACCTCGTCCTTGAACAGCGCCCGCAGCGGCTCCACCAGCTCGAACTCGAGGTCATCGGGCAGACCGCCCACATTGTGGTGGGACTTGATGTTGGAGGTGCCGGCCCCACCCCCGGACTCGACGACGTCCGGGTAGAGCGTTCCCTGGACCAGGAAGGCGACCTTCTCGGCATCCGCTCCAGTGACCGCGCTCCGCTCGATGGCAGGGGCCAGGATCTCGGCCTCCGCGGCCTCGAACACCCGGATGAACTCGCGGCCGATGATCTTGCGCTTCTCCTCCGGATCGGTCACCCCGAGGAGCGCGTCGAGGAACCGCTTCTCGGCATCGACGACGTGCAGGTCGACGCCTGTGGCGGCGACGAAGTCTCGCTCGACCTGCTCGCTCTCGCCCTGCCGCATCAGCCCGTGGTCGACGTAGACACAGGTGAGCCGGTCGCCGATCGCGCGCTGGACCAGGGCCGCAGCCACGGCTGAGTCAACACCTCCCGAGAGGCCGCAGATGGCGTGCCCGCGGTCGCCGATCTGCCGCTGGATCGCCTCGACCTGCTCCTCGACGATGTTGACCATCGTCCACGTCGGCCGGCAGCCGGCGATCTGGAGCAGGAAGTGCTCGAGCACCTTCTGTCCGTGCTGGGTGTGCATGACCTCGGGGTGCCACTGGACCCCGGCCAGGCCGCGGTCGACGGACTCGAAGGCGGCGACCGGGGTCACCGCGGTGGTGGCGAGTACGTCGAACCCGTCCGGCGCGGCGGTCACGGAGTCGCCGTGGGACATCCACACGGTGTGCTCGGCCGGGATCTCGGCCAGCAGCGTGCCCGGTGAGCCCACGACCACGGGGGTGCGTCCGTACTCCCGGGCTCCGGAGTGGGCCACGGTTCCGCCGAGCCCCTGCGCCATCAGCTGGAAGCCGTAGCACATGCCGAAGACGGGGATCCCGGCGGTGAAGATCGAGGTGTCGATGCCCGGCGCACCCTCGGCGTAGACCGACGACGGGCCGCCGGAGAGGATGATCGCCTTCGGCTCGCGCGCCAGCATCTCGGCCACGGACATCGAGTGGGGCACGATCTCGGAGTAGACCCGAGCCTCGCGCACCCGGCGGGCGATCAGCTGGGCGTACTGGGCCCCGAAGTCGACCACCAGGACCAGATCGTGCTCGGGGTGCTCCACCATGGCCGCAGCCTATGACGTGGTGCGCCGCCCCGTGCGCAGCGCCCTGCCCACGGTTCCGGGGTTTCGACGACGCTCGCCGGCGCTCGCTGCTCAACCACCGGAGAGGCTCCGGAGGTTGAGGTGCGAAGGCCGTCCAGGCCTGAGCCTCGAAACCCCCACACCCGCGCAGGGCGCCGACCACGACACTCGCCGGCGCTCGCCGCCCAAACACCGGAAAAGGCTCCGGAGGTTGAGGTGCGAAGGCCGCCCAGGCCTGAGCCTCGAAACCCCCGCACCCGACTGGCGACCGTCTTTGGTCGCCACCTGCCTCCGTCACCTGGTTTCGAGACGACCTGGACGTCCCGTCGCTGCGCTCCGGTCCGTCCGGGTCTCCTCAACCTCCCCGCCTGGTCCGAGGGTGCGCGCTCCGCGGGCTCCCTCGGGGCGGTGAAAACGCATCAGGGCCCGGCCGGGGAGGGAGGGTGGCCGGGCCCTGATCGTCCACGCAACTGCAGGACAGCGCCTGGACATCGGATCCGACCTGGGAGGGAGCAAAAGCGCCGGATCCGACCTGCTCAACGACCGGCTTTACCGTGGGTTACGACCGAGTACGGCGAGTTTCGAGACTTTTTCGGGCGCCGATCAAGTCAGCTGACACCGACGATGGGCAGGCGCAACGCACCGGGGGCCGCATCCGGGACCGCCGGGTGGGCCGGTGCGACCGGATCCGCCGGCTCGTACGCCGTCCCGAGGGGCGGGCGGGGGTCCGTCTGGCCCCGGTTGGGCCAGTAGGCCATCGCGCGCTCCGCCTGCGCGGTGATCGTCAGCGACGGGTTCACCCCCAGGTTCGCGGAGATGGCCGAGCCGTCAACGACGTGCAGGCCGGGATAGCCGTAGACCCGCTGGTAGGGGTCGACGACCCCGGTCTCGGGCGAGTCGCCGATGGTGCAGCCGCCGATGAAGTGCGCGGTCAGCGGCCGGTTGAACGGCTCACCGATGGATCCCCCGGCGGTGCCGCCCATCAGCCGCGCCATCCGTCGTACCGCCTCATTGGCGGCGGGAATCCACGTGGGGTTGGGCTTGCCGTGGCCCTGGCGCGAGGAGAGGACCCATCCGAGCGGCGTCTTCTTCGGGAACGTCGTGATCGAGTTGTCGTGCGACTGCATGACCAGCGCGATGATCGTGCGCTCCGACCAGTGCTTGAAGTCGTAGAGCGCCCCCACGTTGCCGCGCTGGGCCCACATCTCCTTCAGCCACGTCCGCCAGCGCGGGATCGGTCCGTCACCATCGGTGAGCACCGTCTGCATCAGTGACATGAAGTTGGAGCCCTTGCCGTAGCGGACCGGTTCGATGTGGGTGTGCTCGTCGGGATGGAACGACGAGGTGATCGCGATGCCCTGGCTGTAGTCGACCGCGAGGTCCGGCGAGATGGCGCCCAGGATCGCCTCGGAGTTGGTCCGGGTGAGGTAGCCGAGCCGGTCGCTGAGGTCGGGCAGGTCGCCCTCCGCCTTGAGCCGGTGCAGCAGCTTCTGGGTGCCGAGCGCGGCGGCGGAGAACACCACGTGCTCGGCAGTGAAGGTCTTGGTCGCCCTGCGGCGCGAGAGCTTCGCCTTGGTCCACCGCGCGTCGACGGTGTAGCCGCCGCCGTCGCGCGGCCGGACCCGGGTGACCGTGGTCAGCGGGTGTACGACGGCGCCGGCCTGCTCGGCGAGGTAGAGGTAGTTCTTGAGCAGGGTGTTCTTGGCGTGGTGTCGGCAGCCGGTCATGCACTCGCCGCACCCGATGCACGGCGCACGATCCGGGCCGGCGCCGCCGAAGTAGGGGTCCGCGACCCTCTCGCCAGGCTCCTGGTCGCCGTTGCCGAAGAACACGCCCACCGGCGTCGGGTGGAACGTCTCGGCGACGCCCATCTCCCCCGCCACCTTCTCCATGACCTCGTCGCTGGGCGTCCGCAGCGGGTTCTCGACCACGCCGAGCATCCGCTTCGCCTGGTCGTAGTAGGGCGCCAGCTCGGCCTTCCAGTCGCAGATGTGGGACCACGACGGGTCGCGGTAGAACGCGTCGAGCGGCTCGTAGAGCGTGTTGGCGTAGACCAGCGAGCCGCCCCCCACGCCCGCACCGGCGACGATCATGCAGTCGCGGACCATGTCGATGCGCTGGATGCCGTAGCAGCCGGCGTCGGGCATGAAGAGGAACTTCTTCACGTCCCACGAGGTCGAGGGGTACGACGACTCGTCGAACCGGTCGCCGGCCTCCAGCACGCCGACCCGGTAGCCCTTCTCGGTGAGCCGCAGGGCGGTCACCGAGCCCCCGAAGCCGGAGCCGATGACGAGGACGTCGTAGTCGAAGGACATCAGAGGGGGTCCCCGTTCGAAGCGGAACGAAGTGAGCATCCGAATGGGGTGTTCATGCCCGGCCCAGCTTCTTGAGGAGCCGGAGGCTGAGCGTCATCGCCTTGGCGTACTGCTCCTGCGAGAGGCCGTACGACGGCCCGATCCGCACCCCGCGCTGGGTGGCGACGGACTGGGTGTCGGTGTAGCGCAGGATGCCCTCGCTGCCTTGCCGCCGGCCCATCCCCGACTCGCGCATCCCGCCCATGGGAGCGGCGAGCGAGCCGAACGTGGACCCGAACCCCTCGTTGATGTTGACCGTTCCGCACTTGATCTGGCGCGCGAGCTGACGCGCCCGAGAGCCGTCCTGGCTGTAGATCGAGCCGTTCAGGCCGTACTCCCCCGCGTTGGCGCGAGCGACGGCGTCGGCCTCGTCGTGGAACCGGTAGAGCGCGACCACCGGCCCGAAGGTCTCGTGGCCGAAGCAGGTCATGTCGGGGGTGACGCCCTCGAGGATCGTCGGCTCGTAGAAGTACGGACCGAGGTCGGGGCGAGCCCGCCCGCCGGTGAGGACCCGCGCACCCTTGGCGACGGCGTCCTCGACGTGGGCGGTGACGGTCTCGAGCTGGTCGGGCGAGATGAGCGTGCCCATGTCGACGGCCCAGTCGAGGTTGGCGCCCAGCGTCATCGACTGGGTCCGGGCCACGAACCGCTCGACGAACCGGTCGTAGATCTGGTCGGCTACGAACAGCCGCTCGGTCGAGACGCACAGCTGGCCGGCGTTGGAGAACGAGGCCCGGGCGGTGCCCTCGGCGGCCTTCTCCACCGACGCGTCGCGCAGGATCAGGATCGGGTTCTTGCCGCCGAGCTCCAGCGAGCAGCCGATCACCCGCTCCGCGCACTGCTGGGCGATCAGCTTGCCGGTGGCGGTGGAGCCGGTGAAGCACATGTAGTCGACGCCCTGGATCAGCGGAGTGCCGATCTCGCGGCCCGGCCCGGCCACGACCTGCCACAGCTCCCGCGGGAAGCCGGCCTGCTCCAGGAGCTCGGCGCCGAGGAGGGCGGTGAGCACGGTCTGGGAGTCGGGCTTGATCACCACCGCGTTGCCGGCCAGGAGGGCGGGGAGGCCGTCGCACAGCGCGAGAGTGAAGGGGTAGTTCCAGGGCGAGATGATCCCGACCACACCCTTGGGCAGGTGGTGCACCTCGACGTGGGTCAGACCGGGGAACATGCCCGGCACGCGCCGGCTGTCGAGGTGGTCGTGGGCGGTGCGCGCGTAGTAGCGAGCGGTGAGCGCGACGTGGGCGAGCTCGAGGAAGGCGTCCTTGCGGGCCTTGCCGGACTCGACGCCGATCAGGTCGCAGATCTCCTCCTGGCGGTCGAGGACCAGGTCGTGGAGTCGCAGCAGCGCCGCGGAGCGCTCGGCCAGCGGCGTACGAGCCCAGGACTCCTGCGCCCGACGGGCCCGGGCGACGGCCTCACGGACGTCGGCGTCGCTCGACTGCGGGATGTGGGCGACCGGCTGCCCGTTGAGCGGGGACTCCACGGGTGCGGTCGCGCCGCTGCTGGCCAGGATCCGCCGGGTGAGGTTCTGCGCGTACTCGGGCTCCAGGGCGTACGACGCCCTCGGGTCGTGCTCGGGGTCGGCCGGACCGTCGAGAAGCGGCCCTCCTGCAGGGTTGTGGGCGCTCATGATGCCGAGAGTATGTGAGCGTGGTCTCGCTATCTACCTTTCAGTAGCCCAGTGAGACAGTTGACACACCCGGCGCGGCTGTAAACCGGTCGTAGCCGCCAAGCCCGGGGTTTCGTCGTCGCGTCACCTGGCGTTGACGGCCTCGTCCAGCGAGTCATGGATCGCGAAGACATCGTCCAGGTGCGTCGAGCCCAGCAACCTGCGAACCGCCGGCGGAGGACAGACCAACGACATCGAGCCGCCGCGTTCCCTCGCGCTCTTGCGAGCCACGATCAGCGCCCCAAGCCCCGACGAGTCGACGAACGTCACCCGCGTGAGATCGATGACCACCCGAGAAGCCAGGCTGCCTGCTTCGGTGATCGCTGCGTCGAGCGCGTGAACCGTGGATGCGTCGATCTCCCCACCTGCCCGCACGACCGCGCAGCCACGCATCTGGTCGACCTGGTACCACGCGTTACCGGGGGCGTCGTGATCGCCGCCCCGTTCCGTGTGGAGGGACATGGCCCTCGCCTCCCACCTCCGCTTCCCACACATTACTCCGGAATCTCGCGGGGACGCGGTCACAGAACCCGACCGCACTCTCGGCGGCGGACCTGGGCGCCCGATCTGGCGGTGAACTCGGCCGAAGGGGCACCTGGCTCACCCGTTGCCCTCAGTTGGACCGCGAAGAGCGACAGTCGCGGCCCCCGGGGGCCCCGAATGAGCTCACGCGGCAATTTCATCGAACTGGCGTCATGGGGGTGGGTCTCGGCCGTCTCCCGGACGGGGCCGGAGGTGCCGGCCACTTCTCACATCCGCGGGACGAACGAAGAAGGTAGTGCCTGCCCACACCGACGTGGGGGCGCGCGTGCTCACGCGGGACACACATGTAACCAAGGGGGAACTCTCAGTGCGGAACTTTGCAATCGCAGCCTCGGTCGTCACTCTCAGCGCCATCGGTCTCGCAGGACCCGCGCAGGCCGCTCCCGATGAGCCGCGCGACAACGTTGGCTACTGCATCAGCGACATCTTCTATG
>DASSJR010000325.1:0-8700 GCA_035691135.1 Nocardioides sp.
GCTCGGCTTGCTGCGCAGGATGTTGCCGAGGATGCCGTTGACGAAGCCGGGCGAGTCGTCGGTGGACAGGTCCCGGACCAGGGCGATCGCCTCGGTCACCGCCACGGCGTCGGGCACGTCGTCGGCCCACATCAGCTCGAAGACCCCCAGTCGCAGCACGTTGCGGTCGACGGCCGGCATCCGGTCGAGGGTCCAGCCCTCGGAGTAGTCGGCCAGCAGCTCGTCGATCCGGGACCTGTGTTCCATGACCCCTCGGACCAGCTCGGAGGTGTAGTCGTTGGTCGGGCCCTCGCCGGCGGCGATGGCACGGTCGAGGGCGGCGTTCGGCTCCTCGCCACGCAGCTCGGAGGCGTAGAGGATGTCGAGTGCCCGTTTGCGGGCCTTGGAGCGAGCCCCCATCAGACGCTCCCCCTCAAGACTTCACGCGTCCCAGGTACGACGAGTCGCGGGTGTCGACCTTGACCTTCTCGCCCTGACCGATGAACAGCGGCACCTGGATCTGGTGGCCGGTCTCGAGGGTGGCGGGCTTGGTGCGGCCGGTGGCGCTGTCACCGGCGACGCCGGGCTCGGTGAAGGTGATCTCGAGCTCGACCGAGGCGGGCATCTCGAGGTACAGCACCCGCCCCTCGTTGGTCGCGACGATCGCCTCCTGGTTCTCGAGGAGGAAGTTCTTCGCGTCGCCGACCAGCTCCGGAGTGATCTCGAGCTGGTCGTAGGTGCCGGTGTCCATGAAGACGTACGACGAACCGTCGTTGTAGAGGTACTGCATCGTCCGCTTGTCGACGTTGGCCACCTCGACCTTGACGTCCGCGTTGAAGGTCTTGTCGACGGTCTTGCCGGACTCGATGTTCTTCAGCTTGGTGCGGACCACGGCACCGCCCTTGCCGGGCTTGTGGTGCTGGAACCAGATGACCTGCCAGAGCTGGCCGTCGAGGTTGAGCACCATGCCGTTCTTCAGGTCGTTCGTCGTCGCCATGCGCGCGAGCCTATAGCGGACTGCGAGGACTCCCTACTCGAAGGCCCACACCACCTGGATGCGCACCTGCAGATCGTCCCTGCCGGCCCGGAGCGGCAGCGCCCTTGCCAGCTCCGCGTCCACGAGTGGGCTGTTCCCGAAGATGGACTGCGGCTGGTAGCGCTGTGGCGCCCGGCCGATCTCCCGGATGCTCACCACCTCGCCGAGTGACTGACCGGTGGCGGCCGCGTACTGCTCGGCCTTGTCGGTCGCCGACTGCACCGCGGAGTCCCGGGCCTTCTTCAGCAGCCCGTCCGGGTCGGTGATGCCGAGCCGGATCGCGCTGACCCGAACGCCGTTGTCACCGACCGCGATGGCCGCCCCGATCGCCGGCCCGCCCTTCGTGAGCTCGTCGACCTCCACCCGGGCCCGTTGAGTCACGCGGTAACCGATGAGGGTCGGTGGGTCGTAGGCGTGGTACTGGTACTCCGGGTGCATCGACAGCCCGGTCGTCTGCACGTCGCCCTTCTCGACGCCGTGGGTCGCGAGCCCGGCCAGGACCCGCCTCATCGTGGCGCTCGACGCCGTCATCGCGTCGTCGAGATCCAGTCGCCTGGCACTCGCGGTCAGGGTGAACGAGATCTGGTCGGGCACCGCACTGGCTTCTCCGGTCCCGACCATCGTCATCAGCCCCTGACCCGACTGCTGCTCGCTCGCGGCGCTCGCCGGCGCGGTGACCACGTCACCGCGGGAACCCACGACGTACGCCGTCACCAGCGCCAGGCCGACCACCCCCGCGAGCAGGACGCTCCGCACACTCACCGTCACGTTGCCGCGCATCTCTGCCTCTCCCTGCCTCTCGGTGGTATTCCGGAGGTAGGACGGGTCGGAGTGGTGCGCGGTTCCTCAGGTACGGGTGGCGGTGACCAGCAGGTACTCCCACTTCATGGTGCCGTCGTCGGCTCCGAACCGCCGGCCGAGCTCGACGAGGTCCGCGTCCAGGGCCACGACCTTGTCGGTGTCGAAGCCGAGGTGGCGGTAGACGGCGATGGTCGGTCCGTAGTTCTGCTTGAAGAAGTCGCGGAAGGCCTCAGCGTTGCCGAACCGGCCGATCCGCACCTCCTGCCGTCGGGCGCGAAGGTCGGTGACCCGGTCGCCGAAGAGCTCACGCACATGGTCCTCGTCGCCCCACAGTGGTGGCGGGCTCGCACCAGGAGGGGGCGGCGGCGCGAAGGGCCTCATGGCCGCGAACATCTGTCCGATGAAGCCCTCGGGCGTCCAGTTGATCAGACCGATCGTCCCGCCCGGGCGGCACACCCGCACCAGCTCGTCGGCGCTCTGCTGGTGGTGGGGTGCGAACATCACGCCCACACAGGACATCACCGTGTCGAACTCACCGTCGTCGTAGGGCAGCGCCTCCGCGTCGGCCTGCTGCCACTCCAGGGCGGCTCCGCTGCGCTCCGCCGCCGCCCGTCCCGCATCGAACAGCTCGGGGGTCAGGTCGCTGGCGATCACCCGGCCACCGGCCAGCGCCGCCGGGATGGCCGCGTTGCCCGATCCGGCGCCCACGTCGAGCACGCGGTCGCCCAACTGGATCCCGCACGCCTCCACCAGGATCGGCCCCAGTTCCGGGATCACCTGGCTGGCCACCGCGGGGTAGTCCCCGAGGGCCCACATGCCGCGGTGCTTCTCCTTGAGCGCGCGGTCCACCTCGTCGATTCCGATCCGTGCCGTCATCCGTTGTCCCACCTTCCAGGCCCCGGTCGCTCCCTGGACCGGGTTCCCGGCCGACGGTAGGTGCGCGGACCCCGGGTCGGCCATCGCCCGAACGGGCTATTGGATCTCTGCCGCGATCCGCTCCAGGGCGAGCCGGTAGCCGTCGATCCCCCGCCCGGCGATCACCTCGATGGCGTGCGGGGTGACGACCGAGGTGTGCCGGAACTCTTCCGGTCGCTGCGACGGATCAGAGATGTGCACCTCGACCAGCGGCGCGGTCAGCTGCGCACAGGCGTCGTAGAGGGCCAGGGAGTAATGGGTCCACGCACCGGCGTTCAGCACCACCGGGGTCCCGTCGTCAGCGGCCTCGTTGAGCCAGTCGATCAGGTCGCCCTCGTGGTTGGTCTGCAGCTCCTCGATCTCCAGCCCCAGGCTGCTTCCCCACTCCTGACAGAGCTCGATCAGCTGGGTCAGGGTGGTCGAGCCGTAGACCTCCGGCTCGCGGCGGCCGAGCCGCCCCAGATTGGGCCCGTTGAGGACCAGCACCTTCCGGGTCATTCGGGGTCCCCGTTCAAAGCGGAGCGCAGCGAGCTTTCGAATGGGGTGGTCATGCTTTTTCTCCTCTGATCCGGTCGAAGGCCGCCCGCAGGTCGGCCTCTGAAGGCCCGGCGAGGATCGCCGGCGAGGCGATGTCGTCGAGCACCACGAACCGCAGCTGCGAGCCGCGGGCCTTCTTGTCCACCTTCATCGCCTCGTGCAGCGTGTCGAACCCGGTGCGGTCGTAGGTCGTCGGGAGCCCGACTCTTTCCAGGACGGTCCGGTGCCGCTCGACGACCTCGCCGGCGAGCCTGCCGGCGATCCCGGCCAACTCGGCAGCGAAGACGCAGCCGATGGCAACCGCCTCGCCGTGCCGGACGGCGTAGCCCTCGGAGCGCTCGACGGCGTGGGCCAGCGTGTGTCCGTAGTTGAGCACCTCGCGGCCGGGATGTCCGTCGGCGCCGCCGCTCTCGCGGAGGTCGGCGGTCACCACGTCGATCTTGACCCGGATCGCGCGCTCGACCAGCTCCCGCAGGACGGGCGACTCCGGGGTCAGTGCCGCGGGGTCGTGGAGCTCGACCAGCTCGAGGATCGCGGGATCGGCGATGAAGCCGCACTTGACGACCTCGCCCAAGCCGGCGATGAGCTCGGCTCGCGGGAGGCTCTCGAGGGTGTCGAGGTCACAGAGCACGCCGGCGGGCTCGTGGAACGAGCCGACGAGGTTCTTGCCGGCTTCGGTGTTGATGCCGGTCTTGCCACCCACTGCGGCGTCGACCATGCCGAGGAGGGTGGTGGGCACGTGCACGACAGGTACGCCGCGCAGCCAGGTCGCAGCCACGAAGCCGCCCAGGTCGGTGGTGGCACCGCCCCCGACGGTCACAACCGCGTCCGAGCGGGTGAATCCGGCCTCGCCGAGCCTCCGCCAGCAGTCCGCGGCGACGTCCGCGGTCTTCGCGGCCTCGCCCTCGGGCACGGTCAGCTCCAGGACTTCGTAGGCCTGCAGGTCGGGGAGCAGGGACCCGACGATGGCATCGAGCCCAGCCGGTCGCACCACGGCCACACGTGACACCCGGTCGCCCAGCATGGCCGGCAGCCGGTGGCCCAGCGCCTGCCCGACCACGACGTCGTAGGGCGAGGCACCGGCGACGGGCAGCACTGAATCAGTCATCGATGAGCTCCTGGACCTCCCGGGCGACATCCTCCGGGCTGCGGCCGTCGGTGTCGACGGTGTAAGTGGCCACCTGCTCGTAGATCGGGGTGCGCTCGTCGAGCAGCGCCTTGATCCGGCCACGGACGTTGCCGAGCAGGAGTGGTCGCGCGCTGCCGAGACCGACCCGCGTGACCGCATCCGACAACCCGACCCGGAGGAACACGACCGGCTGGCCGTGCAGGAGATCGCGGGTGACCGGGTCGAGGACCGCTCCGCCGCCCAGAGCCAGGACCCCGTGGTGCTGGGCCAGAGCCTCGCCAACGGCCGCGCGTTCCAGCTCGCGGAACCGTGCCTCGCCCGAGTCGACGAAGATGTCGGAGATAGTGCGGCCCTCGGCGGCCTCCACGTCGGCGTCTGTGTCCCGGGCCGCGACCCCCCAGGCCTCGGCGAGCAACGCGGACACGGTGGTCTTGCCGGCCCCCATCGGTCCCACCAGGACCACGCGCGGGCCCATTCAGCGGAACCTCAGGGTGTCCAGGTAGCTCTGTGCATTACGCCGCGTCTCCTGGACGGAGTCACCACCGAACTTCTCGAGCACGGCGTCCGCGAGGACCAGTGCCACCATCGCCTCGGCCACGATGCCGGCAGCCGGCACGGCACACACGTCAGAGCGTTGGTGGTGGGCGACCGACTCCTCGCCGGTGGAGACGTCGACGGTCTTCAGGGCCCGGGGCACCGTGGCGATGGGCTTCATCGCCGCCCGGACCCGGAGGATCTCACCCGTGGACATGCCGCCCTCGGTTCCACCGGAGCGGCCGCTGGTACGGCGAATTCCCTCAGTGGTGGGCACGATCTCGTCGTGCGCCCGGGAGCCGGGGGTTGCCGCGAGCGCGAAGCCGTCGCCCACCTCGACGCCTTTGATCGCCTGGATGCCCATCAGGGCTCCGGCCAGGCGGGAGTCGAGCCGTCGGTCCCAGTGGACGTGGGACCCGAGACCGGGGGGCAGGCCGTGGACCACGACCTCCACCACGCCGCCGAGGGTGTCTCCGTCCTGGTGGGCCTGGTCGATGGCGGCGACCATCGCCTGCGCGGCGTCGGGATCCAGGCACCGGACCGGGTTCTCGTCCAGGGTGGCCACGTCGTCGGGCCCGGGCACCAGCCCTCCCGGTGCCGCGACGCCGCCGAGCTCGACGACGTGGGACACGATCCGCGCATCCACCGCCTCCTCCAGGAAGTTGGCGGCGACCCGGCCCAGCGCCACCCGGGCGGCCGTCTCGCGTGCGGAAGCCCGCTCGAGCACCGGCCGAGCCTCGTCGAAGGCGTACTTCTGCATGCCCACGAGGTCGGCGTGACCAGGTCGCGGCCGGGTCAGCGCCTGGTTGCGGGCGAGCGACTCCAGCTCGGAGGGATCGACCGGATCGGCCGACATCACCTTCTCCCACTTGGGCCACTCGGTGTTGCCCACCTGGATCGCGACCGGTCCGCCCTGGGTCTGCCCGTGCCGGACCCCGCCGACGATCGTCACCTCGTCCAGCTCGAACTTCATCCGGGCGCCGCGTCCGTACCCGAGGCGTCGTCGGGCGAGCGCCGCCACGATGTCGTCCGAGGTCACGGCGACGTGCGCAGGGAGTCCCTCCAGGATCGCGACGAGCGAGGGTCCGTGGGACTCCCCTGCAGTGAGCCAGCGCAGCATGGCGTCAGTCTTCCATTCCCCGCACGACGGCGACTCAGGCCCACGCTGGGAAGAGACTCGACCAGACCGCGGACCCCACCAGGACCCCGATCAGCGCGCCCCCCAGCATGAACGGCCCGAACGGGAACGCAGACTTCAGCAGTGCCCGGTCGCGGCGGGAGATCGCCAGCAGCAGCCCGGGAAGCGCGAAGACCAGAAACCCGGAGTAGACCCCCACCACCACCTCACCCCAGCCGAGCTGGCCGAGGGCGAATCCCAGCAGGGCGGAGAGCCGGACGTCGCCGAAGCCCATCCCCGCGGAGTGGAACCACCAGAGCACCCAGAAGACCGACCGGACGACCACCAGCGCGACGGCCGCGCGGATGAGGTCGTCGGGATCCCGGGTGACGGCCCAGCCGACCAACCCGAGCAGGATCGCGACCCCGGTCGCGGGGAGCACCAACCGGGTGGGCAGGAGCCGGGTTCGCCAGTCGACCACGGCCAGCGCGACCGACAGCGGCACGAGCGGCACCAGGGTCACCAGCGCCCAGTCCGGGCCCACCGCCGCCCCGACCAGGCCCGCGCAGACAGCAGACACCAGGGCCGACTTCCAGGCCAGGCCGGGCAGCGCCGCAATGGCGGCGTAGGGCTCCTTGGGATGGGCGTCGGTCTTGGGTTCGGGATCGGGCGCCGGCTCGGGAACCCTCCCGATCAGCGCCGGCACGAACCAGCCGCCGACGGCCCCGCACACGGCCGACACCAGGGCCGCGTCCAGATGCATGAGCGGGACCCTATCGGCTGCCGCGGGGTGTTGAGGGCCGCGTCAGATCAGGCGCGGCGGGCCAGGGCGGCCTCGCCGGCGGCCCGCATGGCCTCGACCGGTGCGCCCAGCCCGGTGAAGATCTCGAACTGCAGCACCGCCTGGTGCAGCAGCAGGTCGAGGCCCCTGACGAGCACCCGGTCTCCCGCCGATGCCGCCAGCGGCGTGGGCCAGGGGTCGTAGAGCACCTCGAAGACCACGGGCACCGACGAGCAGCGCTCGACGAGATCCGGGGACTGGGACTCGGTCGGGACCGTCGAGACGACCACCTCGCCGACGACGGGGTCGTCAGCCAGTGATCCGACGGCCACCGCCGGCCTCGCGGGGTGGCGGTCGATGGCGGCAAGGGTGTCGACGGCCCGGGCCGGCGAGCGGACCAGGAGCGTGATCGACCGCGCGCCGAGCTCACACAGCGCAAGAGCAGTCGAGGCCGCGGTCGCGCCGCCGCCCAGGATGGTCGCGGCGTTGACCGGCCCTTCGTAACGGGCACGGAGCGCGGCGACGGCGCCCGGCACGTCGGTGTTGTCGGCATGCAGCTCGCCGTCGACGAGCAGGAGGGTGTTGGCCGCTCCGGCCATACGGGCTACGGGAGACACCTCGGTGGCCAGCCCCATGGCCTCGCGCTTGAGCGGCATGGTCAGCGAGAGGCCGCGCCACGAGGGGTCGAGTCCCCGGACGAACTCGGACAGTCCTCCGGCCGGGACGCGATGTGCTTCGTAGGTCCAGTCCAGCCCGACCGCGGCGTATCCCCCGCGGTGCAGCGCAGGCGAGAGCGTGTGGGTGATCGGGTCGCCGAGGACGGCGCACCGCATCGCCGCGCTCAGCAGGCGCCCTCGGACTCGGTCGCGCAGTACTCGCGCAGCTCGTCCTTGTAGTCGAGGAACTCGTCGTAGGTCTCCGCGAACTTGGTCTCGCCGGTGCGCAGGTTGACCGTCACGTAGTAGTACCAGTCGCCATCAGCCGGGTGCGCTGCCGCCTCGATCGCCGCGTCGCCGGGAGCCTCGATCGGGGTCGGGGGGAGTCCGGGGTTCTTGTAGGTGTTGTAGGGAGAGTCGAGCTTGAGGTCCTCGGTCGTCGGCACGGCGCCCAGCTCCTGGTCGGCCGCGTAGTTGACCGTGGCGTCGATCTGCAACAGCCCGTTGGTCTCGTCGCCCTCGAGCCGGTTGTAGATCACCCGAGCCACCTTGGCGCGGTCCTCGGCTCGGCTCGCTTCGGACTCCACGAGGCTGGCGACGGTCATCAGCTCGGCGGGCGTGTACCCCAGGTCCGCGGCCGCGGACTCGAGGTCTGCGTCTGTCGCGGCCTGCTCCCAACGGTCGACCATGTCGCTGAGCATCGCCTTGGGCGTCTCCTTCGGGCCGAAGTCGTAGGTGGAGGGGAACAGGTAGCCCTCGGGGTTGCCGTCGGCATAGTCGGGCAGCCCCAACGCTGCCGGGTTGTCCAGGACCTTCTCGAACTGCGCCTGGTCGTAGTCGGTGTGGTCGGCCAGGAGCGCCGTGATGTCCTCCACCCGCAGGCCCTCCGGGATGGTGATGGTGTTCTTCAGGATGTTGTCGGGATCCATCAGGATGCCCAGCGCGTCTGCCGCCGGCATCTGCTTCTTCATCTTGTACGAGCCGACCTGGATGCTCGTGGAGTCCGGGTTCCCCGCCGCCTCCTCCGTGAAGGCCTCGACCGACGCCACGACGCCGTCCGCCTTGAGCCCGCGGCCCATCTCGGCGACGCTGTCGCCCTCCTGGACCTCGAAGATCACCTGGCCCTTGCCGGGGCCCGCGAAGTCCTCGGGCTCGGAGAAGCGGTCGGCGATGGCGTCGACGCCGCGGGTCACGACGAAGTAGAGGCCACCCGCC
>DASSJR010000326.1:0-6059 GCA_035691135.1 Nocardioides sp.
GGAGCGAGACGCAGAGGGTGGATCGGCCGCGCGTGACCGGGAGCTGTCCGCCCGCGACCGAGACCGGGCTGCCGGCGATCGCTCCGACCTCCGTGACGCCTACCACCGGGCGCTTCGGCGCCAGCGGACGAACCCCGACCCGAAGCCGGAGAAGTCTGTCGCCCAGGGCGATACCCACCCCCCGCCGGAGGACTAGGCCTCGTCACTCGCCGTCCCCCGGGTCGGCGGGAGGCTCCTTGCCGGCCGCCTCGTCCCGGTCCGCCCACTCGAGGAGCGGAGCGATGTCGAACGGATGGCCGTCGATGTCGGCGTGCAGGTCGCCGACCTCGGCGTAGCGGCGCGGCACGGTGAAGATCGTGAAGTCGTGGGGGTCGACGTCGTCGATCTCCTCCCAGCGGATGGGTGTGGAGACCCTGGCGTCGGGGAAGCCGCGCACGGAGTACGCCGCGGCGATGGTGTGGTCGCGTGCGTTCTGGTTGTAGTCGACGAACAGGTGGTGCGGGTCGCGGTCCTTGCGCCACCAGGTCGTTGTGACGTCGTCCGGTGCCCGTCGCTCCACCTCCCGGGCGAAGGCGAGCGCGGCACGTCGTACGTCGGCGAAGCCGTGGTCAGGCGGGATCCGGACGTAGACGTGCAGGCCCGATCCTCCGCTGGTCTTCGGGAAGCCGACGGCGCCCAGCTCGTCGAGCACCTCGTGAGCCACGTGGGCCACCCGCTGGACCGTGGCGAAGTCGCACAGCGGCCCCGGGTCGAGGTCGATCCGCCACTCGTCGGGCTTCTCGGTGTCCTCGCGCCGGCTGTTCCAGGGATGGAACTCGACCGTCGACATCTGCACCGCCCAGATCACCGACCCGAGCTCGGTGACGCAGAGCTCGTCGGCGGTGCGGTTCCAGCGCGGGAAGTGCAGCCGCACCGTCTGGACCCACGGCGGTGCGCCAGCGGGAAGCCGCTTCTGGTGGACCTTGTCGCCGGCCAGGCCCTTGGGGAAGCGGTGCAACATGCAGGGCCGCTCGAACAGCGCGTTGACGATGCCGTCGCCGACTGCGAGGTAGTACTCGACCAGGTCGAGCTTGGTCGCCCCGCTCTCGGGGAAGTACACCCGATCCGGGTTGGACACCCGGACGGTCCGGTTGTCGACCTCGATCTCGGTGGCAGGCGACGTGGAGGCCATGGACCTCAAACTAGCGGGGTGGGCACCTCGGCTACGGCACGCGGACCGTGACCGGTGCGGAGAACCCGCCGTCGGCGTATCCGGTGGCCGGCATGAACCAGCGGTAGGTGGTCGTCGTCGTCGGCTTCACCCTCACCGACACCGCACCCCCCGGCCCTGCCGTGACCGGGGCTCCGACCGGGCTGAAGATCCCCTGCCCCGCAGGCCGGGCCTCGAGGACGAGCGGGGCGCCCACGGGCACACCGGCGATGTCGCGTGAGACGCCGGTCAGGGCGACCGCCCTTCCGCGCGTGACCGACGTCGTCGAGGCGCCGATGGAGGTGGTGACGGTGATGCCTTCCAGGTCGTAGGTCGTCACGTCGCCCGGGCTGCCGAACCGCAGGGCGTCGATCACGAACTGGCCTCCGTCACAGCCCAGCCCGGAGAGCAGGTAGCCCGGCCCGTCGCCGTTCTCCGCCGTGAAGTTGGCGATGGTCGCGCTGCCACCGGGCTTGACCGCCCGGCCATTCGCGGCGTCGTAGAGGGTCCAGGTGTAGGTGGCGGCGGCCGCGTCGACGTACTGCCACGCGGGCCCGACCGCGAGGTCGGCCCGGCCGGCCCAGACCTGGCCCTGCTCGATGCCAGGGGCGATGTACCAGACGTAGGCCACCCCGGTGCTGCCGCCGTCGGCCCGTGCCGAGAAACCGGCCACGGTGGTCGCGGCCACGGAGTCCACGAGGCTCACCGGCCCGGATGCGGTCGCGACGCCGGGCATCACCAGGCCGAAGCTGCGGACACCGGTCGGGGTGGCCTCGACCTGATCGATCTTGAGCCCGGGCGCGGCTGCCGGCACGTTGAACAGGTCGGCGCACCCGAAGTAGGTCAGGTAGGTGTCGGAGCTGGGGAAGGCCAGGCCGGGGACGGTGATGGTCTCGTCGGCGGAGGCAGGAGACGAGGGCAGGCACAGCACGGCCGTGATGGCCGCGACCAGAACCGCGCGTCGCATCTACCCTCCAGCTGTCGTGGCTTCCCCGAGCCGACTCCCCCATTCCACACCATGGGGGGTGAACAATTCGAAAAACCCCTAGCCGGACGCGGAGTCGGTCCTGCCCAGCAAGGCCATGAACATGGCATCCGTCTGGTGCCGGTGGGGCCACAGCTGGACGGTGCCGGCCATGGGCCCGGCCGCGTCGGGCACCTGCGGCAGCAGGGGTACGGCATCGCGGAGCGCGACGTCGTCTCGCCGCTCCAGCATGCTGCGGACCACTCCTGCGGTCTCGGCCAGCACCGGCGAGCAGGTGGCGTAGAGAACCACGCCGCCCGGACGGACGCTGTCGAGCGCACTGTCGAGCAGCCGCTCCTGCAGCGGCACCAGGTCGGCCAGGTCGTCGGCGGTCCGCCGCCACCGGGCCTCGGGCCTGCGGCGGAGGGCGCCCAGGCCGGAGCAAGGTGCGTCGACCAGGACGCGGTCGAAGGCCTCCGGCGCCCAGGCCGGGCGGGTGCCGTCGGCTGCGACCGTGCCCAGGGTGCCGTCAGCGCCGGCAAGGGCCCGGGCGACCAGCCCGGCCCGGTGCGGGCGGAGCTCGGCGGCGAGGAGGGTGGCCCCGGACTGGGCCGCCAGCCCGGCGAGCAGGGCCGCCTTGCCGCCAGGCCCGGCGCACAGGTCCAGCCAACGCTCATCCCGTCCGTCGACGCCCGCCCGTGACAGGGCCAGCGCGACCAGCTGGGAGCCCTCGTCCTGGACGCCTGCCCGGCCCTCGGCCACAGCCGGAACCGCCGCGGGATCGCCGCCGTCGAGGACCACGCCATAGGGCGAGAAGCGAGTGGGAGTACCGGGGAGCTCGGCGACCTCCGCCCGCCCGGGCCGCGCGACCAGCACCACGCGCGGCGCCAGGTTGTCGGCGGCCAGCAGGTCGTCGACCTGTGTGTCGCCCACCGCCTCGGCCAGCAGCTCCACGATCCACCGGGGGTGGCTGTGGGCCACCTCGGCGTAGCCGAAAGGGTCGGTGCTGGGGTCCGGCGCCACCCGCCGGGTCCAGCCGGGGAGGTCGTGCTGCGCGACCTTGCGGAGCACCGCGTTGGTGAAGCCGGCCGGTCCTCGTCCGACCCGGTCATGCACCAGGTCGACGGTGGTGCTGATCGCGGCGTGCGGAGGCACCCGCATCGACAGCAGCTGGTGGGCGCCGAGTCGAAGGGCGTCGAGCACCCCCGGCTCCACCCGGGTCAGCGGACGGTCCACGCAGGCGGCGAGCACGGCGTCGTAGGTGCCCCGACGACGGAGCGTGCCGGCGGCCAGCTCGGTGGCGAACGCCGCGTCCCGTCCGGTGAGCTTGTGCCGCCGCAGCATGACGGGCAGGACAAGGTTGGTGTAGGCGTCGTCTGCGCGCACCGCCTCGAGCACCTCGTAAGCCGCCACCCGGGCGGGGTCGGCCCGGCGCCGGGCGTGCCGCCGCCGATCAGCCATCCCCGAGGTGCTTTCGGACCAGGCTCTTGGGAGCCCGCGCCGCCCAGGCCTCGGTGATGATCTCGGCCAGCTCGTCGCGATCCAGCTCGCCGAGGCGGGACTGCTGCACGAGCACGGCGTTGGACCGCTTGAGGTGCGGGACGGTGAAGAACGGGGTCGAGCTGTCCTCGACCAGCGCCCGCTTCTCGGCCTCGGTGGGGGTGACGATCACCAGCAGGTCGTCGTACACCTCCCCGGTCTCCGGGTCGATGGCGGTCGGGCCCGGCGGGCGGTAGAGCAAAAAGCCGCGGCCCTTGTCGCCGCGCGGGACCTTGTAGGTCGGCACGTCGCCCCAGGTCGTGCCGAACTCGACCTCGGGGAGCGCGAGGCAGATCACCTCGATGTCCTCGGGCCTGGCCTTGCGGGTCACTGGAACGCGGCGTCGGCGGGAAAGTGGACGCCGCGGGCCCAGTCGGCCGCGGCCATCTGGCGTCGGCCGTGGGGCTTGACCTCCCCCAGCCGGACCGCTCCCTCGGCGGTGCCGACCAGGACCGCGGACTTGGTGACCTCGAGGCGCCCGGGCGCGAGGTCGGGCTCGACCGGCGTGACCGGGCCGATCTTCACCCGCTCACCCTCGTAGGTGGTCCAGGCGCCCGGGAAGGGGGTGCACGCCCGGACCTGGCGGTCGATGGCCGTGGCCGGGTCGCCCCAGTCGATGCGTGCGTCGTCGACCTGGACCTTGGGCGCGAAGCTCACCCCGTCGGCCGGTTGCTCGCGGGCCTCCAGGGTCCCCTCGGCGATGCCGTCGAGGGTGGCCACCAACAGTCCCGCCCCGCCCTCGGCAAGTCGGGTCAGGAGATCGCCGGCGGTGTCGTCGGGCCGGATGGTCTCGGTCATCACCCCGAACGTGGGACCTGCATCGAGCTCCTTGACGATCCGGAACGTGGTCGCACCGGAGACTTCGTCGCCGGCGCGGATGGCGTGCTGGACCGGCGCCGCACCCCGCCACGCGGGCAGGACCGAGAAGTGGAGGTTGACCCAGCCGTGGTCGGGGATGTCGAGCGCCGACTGCGGGAGCAGTGCGCCGTAGGCGACCACCGGGCAGCACTCCGGCGCCAGCGCCCGCAGGTCGTCGAGGAACTCCGGCTCCCGCGGCCGAACCGGCTTGAGCACCGGGACGCCGAGCTCCTCGGCACGCTGGGCGACCGGGCTGGCCGTCAGCTTCCGCCCTCGTCCGGCCGGGGCGTCCGGGCGGGTGACCACGCCGACCAAGTCGTGGCTCGACGCGGCGATCGCGTCGAGAGCCGGGAGCGCCACCTCGGGGGTGCCGGCGAACACGACTCGCATCAGAGGGCCAGCCCGCGGGTCGGGTGGGGCGAGACCTTGACGGTCGGTTGCTCGAGGCCGAACCACTCCGACTGACGGATCTCGCGCATCGCGGCCTTGCGGGCCTCGGCGTCGAGCCGGTCGATGAAGAGGACGCCGTCGAGGTGGTCGGTCTCGTGCTGGATCGCCCGCGCCAGCAGCTCGCTCCCCTCGACGGTGACCGGGTCGCCGTACTTGTTGAAGCCGCGGGCCACGACCGACAAGGCCCGGCGGCAGTCGTAGACCAGGTCCGGCAGGGATAGGCAACCCTCGGGACCGTCCTGGGTGTCCTCGGAGAGGTCGAGGACCGGGTTGACCAGGTGGCCGACCTCGCCCTCGACCGACCAGGTGAAGACCCGGAGACCGATGCCGAGCTGAGGCGCGGCGAGCCCGGCACCCGGGGCGTCGAGCATCGTGTCGGTGAGGTCGTCGACCAGCCGGCGCAGCTCGGCGTCGAAGTCGACCACCTCGGCGGCCGGCGTGCGCAGGATCGGGTCACCGAACAGGCGGATCGGACGGATGGCCACGGGACTCCTCGGGTCGGGTGTGGGCGGTTGCGAGTCTAGAGACTGTGCTCCAGAGGCTTTGCTCTAGAGAACGGGCGGGTCGACCTGGACGCGTACGGCGTCGAGCTTGCGGGCTGAACGCAGCCGCTGCAGCTCGGTCAGGGAGCGGGACAGGGCGGCGCCGTCGGCCCGGGGAACCCGGATCACGGCCCGGCTGCCCGCAGGCTCGACGACCTCGACCGGACCCAGCACCTCGGCGGAGGGAGGCGGCGCCAGCAGGGTCAGTGCGTCGTCGACAGGCCCCGGCTCGCCGGTGATCGTGGCCAGTCGCGAGGCGGGTGGCAGGTGGGCCTCCTGGCGCTCGCGGATCTCGCGACCGGTAAAGCCCGGCAGGTCCCACCGCACGAGCGCCTGCAACGCCGGGTGGCCGGGATCGCCGACGGCGACGACCTGCCCGCCCGGGGCGGCCAGCGCGCCGGCGTTGGCCCAGCGGCGCACGGCCTCCTCCGCCGCACGAAGGTCGGCGCGGGCCAGCGGCAGCCAGGTGTCGAGGAGCACGACCGTGGCATAACCGCCGTCGGCCACCGGCTCGGCG
>DASSJR010000327.1:0-8761 GCA_035691135.1 Nocardioides sp.
CCTGCTGACCGACTACGCCAGCGACTTCGAGGACATGGACCAGTTCGGGATGGTCCGCTTCGTGGCCGGGCTCGCCGTCGACACGGTGCTGGAGAAGACCAACGTGCACAAGCTGATCGAACGGATCAAGGACGTGATGCCCGGTGGCGACGAATGGGACCAGGAGGCGGGGCTGCTCGATCCCCACTACCAGCTGATGATGCTCCGGTTCCGCGAGGAGCACATGCTGGGTGGGGTGGCCCGGCGCCTCAAGCGCGGGATCGACAACGACATGAACCCCGGTGAGGTGTTCTCCCGCGTCCAGGACCACGTCATCGGTGCGGCCCGCGCCCACGTCGAGCGGCTGGTCGTGGAGGCATTCGTCGACAAGGTCGACGAGCTTCCCGACGGTGACCAGAAGGTGGCCCTGAGCCTGCTGTGCGACCTGCACGCCCTGTGCACGATCGAGAACGACCGGGCCTGGTTCATGGAGCACGGCCGGCTCACCGTCCAGCGGTCCAAGGCGATCACGCGGGAGATCAACGGACTGCTTCGCAAGATCCGCCCGCTGGCGGTCGACTACGTCGACGCGTTCGGCGTACCTCCGGAGATGCTCCGCTCGCCGGAGCTGGTCGGGGACTGACGATGCCGCTACCGGGCTTCGGTGCCTGGCACGAGGATCCTCTGTGGGCGTCCTTCTATGACTGGACCGTGGAGCACGGCACGCTCGGCGGGGCGCTGTGGCGGATCGGGATCGGCAGCGACCTGGGCTTGCTCTACGAAGCCGCCGAGGAGATCGGTCGACAACCTGCCGGCGCCCGGATCCTCGACATGCCTTGCGGTGGCGGGGTCGCGCTGAGGGGGCTGAGGCCGGGACAGGGCGTCTCCTATGTGGCCGCCGACATCGCCCGGGAGATGCTCGAACGCACCATGGAGGCCGCACGCGAACGAGACGTGGCCGACCAGGTGGAGATCCGGGTGGCCGACGTCGCCACCCTGCCGTTCGGCGACGGCGACTTCGACCTCGTGGCCTCGTTCACCGGCCTGCACTGCTTCCCCGACCCGCGCCGCGCGCTCACCGAGATGGTGCGTGTTCTCCGGTCCGGCGGCGTGATCACCGGCAGCGCTGTGCTCAACGACACCGGCCTCCGGTTCGAGCCCATGCGCCGGATCGGGCGGGCCGCCAACCTGCTCGGCCCGAGCTGCACGAGCACGGAGCTCGAGTCGTGGCTGGCCGCGCTGGACGTCTCCGAGGTGACCCTGCGGACCAGCGGCGCGATCTGCTACTTCCGCGGCGTCAGGAGCTGATCCCCCGCCGGCGGAGGAGCTCCTCCCGCTTCCACGCGTAGCCGACCATCCAGTGCGGCCGGTAGCGGTAGAGCACGATGCGCTCGCCCCAGCTCAGCGGGGAGCTGCCGTAGTGGTCGGTCCAGTGATCCAGTGTCTCGGCCCAGTCGTCGTCCTGCTCCTTCATCTCCTCGACCCTGCCGTGGCTGAACACGGCCAGCTCCTCGTGGTCGACGTGGGCGACGCTGACGTCCGGGCGCACGTGCATGTGGCGGGCCTTGGCCGCCGTACCGCTCGTCGAGAAGGACCAGCTCGCGTGCAGGAAGTGGCCGTCCATGGCGCTGATCCGTGGATGTCCTTGCGCGGTCACGGTCGCGACGCTGATCACCTTCATCCCGGTCAGCAGTGCGACCAGGTCCTGCGCGGTCAGCCGACGTTCGTCGTTGATGATGTCGCGCAGGTGGTCGGTCGCGCCGGCGTGGGATCGGTCGAGCAGCTCCTGGAGGGCGGCCAGCTCGTCGGGCGTCTCGTACATGCGCCCGACGCTACGCCGCTGGGGCCGCATGATCCCCCGGTCAGCCGGGGGAACATGAACTTCGGGGGGTTTGCTAGCCACCCGAAGTTCGCGATCCCCCGGTCAGCCGGGGGTCCCGAGCCGGCCGTCAGTGCGCGGAGCTCTGCTCCTTGGCGCGCTCGAAGGAGGCGCGCACCTCGGCCTCGGCCTCGTGGCGGCCGACCCACTCGGCACCCTCGACGGACTTGCCGGGCTCGAGGTCCTTGTAGACCTCGAAGAAGTGCTGGATCTCCAGGCGGTCGAACTTGGAGACGTGGTTGATGTCGCGCAGGTGCTCGAGGCGAGGGTCGTGGGACGGGACACACAGCACCTTGTCGTCACCACCGGCCTCGTCGGTCATCCGGAACATGCCGATCGCGCGGCAGGCGATCAGGCAGCCGGGGAAGGTCGGCTGCTGGAGCAGCACGAGCGCGTCGAGCGGGTCGCCGTCCTGGCCGAGGGTGTTCTCGATGTAGCCGTAGTCGGACGGGTACGCCGTGGAGGTGAAGAGCATCCGGTCCAGCCGGATCCTGCCGGTGGAGTGGTCGACCTCGTACTTGTTGCGCTCACCCTTGGGGATCTCCACGAGTACGTCGAACTCCAGCACGTCTTCCTCCACCTTCGTCGCCTGAATCGTGGCCCGGCCCGGGCCCGCGCACCAGTCTCCCGCACAATGGGCCCGAACGCGCAGCCGAAAGGGACTCCAGGTGGCAAGAGGTGATCGACGCCACGGCACCGGTGCCTTCGGGCGCTGGTTCCCCGTGGTCCTGGTCCTCGCGATCCTTGCCTGCGCCGGGGCGGCCTACCGCTTCGACCTCGGCCACCGCTGGTTCGGCACCGGAGACCCGGATCCGGACACCGCGCCGGCCGCCGTCGAGCCGCCGGAGGGGCTGGACCTGCCGGCCCTGACCCGCCCGGCCCCGGTGGCCGATCCGCTGCCCGACGCCGGCACCCTCTCTCCGGAGAAGGTGCGCCGCGCCGTGGACCGGTTCCTCCGGGACCGCGACCTCGGGAAGTCGGTGCATGCCGTCGTAGCCGGGATGGACGGCGGCCCGCCTGCCCTTTCGTTCGGCGCCGACCCCGGCATGCCCGCCTCCACCACCAAGCTGCTCACGGCAACGGCGGCACTGGACACGCTCGGGCCTGACCACACCTTCGAGACCACCGTGGTGGGCGGCGGCGCAAACCGGATCGTGCTGGTGGGCGGCGGCGACCCGTTCCTGGCCCGCCGTCCCGAGTCGTCCGGCTGGCCGCACGGGGCTGACGTCATGAGCCTGGCCCACAGAACCGCCGCCGCCCTCCACCAGCGTGGCCGCGGCAAGGTGCGCGTCGGCTACGACGACTCCTTGTTCACCGGGCCGGCCGAGAACCCGAAGTGGCGCAGGAGCTACGTCCCGGACGGCGTCGTATCGCCGATCACGGCCCTCTGGGTGGACGAGGGAGTGGACGCTTCCGGGTTCGGCCGGGTGGCGGACCCGTCCGCCGACGCCGCCGCCGAGTTCGTCCGGGCACTCGAGCGGTCCGGCATCCGCGTCGTGGGCCACCCGACACCCGAGCGCGCCGGACGTGGTGCCCCCGTCCTCGCCCGGGCCACCAGCGCACCCCTCTCCCAGATCGTGGAGCAGGTGCTCTCGGTCAGCGACAACGAGGGCGCCGAGGTGCTCGCCCGGCACGTCGGACTGGCGGTGTCGGGGAAGGGCTCGTCGGCGGCCGGGGCCGACGCGGTCCTCAGCACCCTGCGCCGGCTCGGCGTCCACACCGACGGCGCCACGGTCTACGACGGCAGCGGGCTGTCGCGCAAGGACCGGATCGACCCGGACACCCTCGTGGACGTCCTGCGCGTCGCCTCGTCCCAGAACCATCCCGACCTGCGCCCGGTCGTCACCGGGCTCCCGGTCGCGGGCTTCACCGGCTCGCTGGCCCTCCGCTTCGACGACGCCCCGGTCCCCGGTCGCGGGCATGTCCGGGCCAAGACCGGGACCCTGACCGGGGTCAGTGCGCTCGCCGGCGTGGCCACCGACCTGGACGGCGTACCCCTCGTGTTCGCGCTGATCGCCGACCGGGTCAAGCTGCGCGACACCCTCGACGCCCGGGATGCCCTGGACGATCTCGCGGCGGCCCTCGGCTCCTGCCACTGCGCCGCCTGAACGATCCGTGACCGTTCCGACGTCCACGCTGCCGGTCCCCTAGAACCCCACGATTGCGCAGAAACGGCAGCCGTGGCCGGGCGGATTTCACCGTTTGGTACCAAACGGTGAGTCCAGACGATCGCCAGAGCCGCTCGCACGAGCAACGTAGGGTCACCACATGAGCGTGCAGATGGTGGACTGGGACCTGGCGGTCACGATCGGGACCCGGGTCGCCGGGGAGGGACCCCAGGTCACCCGCGAGACCGCCGACCAGGTGGTCGCAGAGCTGCGGGACGACGCCAACCGGTCGACGGGGCTGGTCCGCGATTTCACCGGCCTGGTCGCCGAGGAGCGCACCGCTCCCGTGCTGGCGGTGGATCGTCCGGGTTGGATCCGGGCCAACGCCGATGGCTTCGCCACCGTTCTGGCCCCGCTCGTCGACAAGCTCTCCGAGAAGAAGGGTGCTCCGACCGGACTCTCCCTCGCCGTGGGGTCGCGGGTCACCGGTGCCGAGGTCGGCCTGCTTCTCGGTTTCCTCGCGAGCAAGGTGCTCGGGCAGTTCGACCCCTTCTTCGCGCCGGCCGGGCGGCTGCTGCTCGTAGCCCCCAACATCGTCCACGTCGAGCGGGAGCTCGGCTGCGACCCGACGGACTTCCGACTGTGGGTCTGCCTGCACGAGGAGACGCACCGGGTGCAGTTCACCGCGGTTCCGTGGATGCGCGACCACCTCTTCTCCGAGATCAACGCGATCGCCGACACCATGGAGCCGGGCAAGCTGCTCGACGACGCCCTCGGCCGCGTGTCCGAGGTGATCCGCGGCGACGGCAGCCTGCTCGACGTCATCGGATCCCCCGAGCAAAAGGAGATCCTGGACCGGGTCACCGGCGTCATGTCCCTGCTCGAGGGACACGCGGACGTGGTCATGGACGGGGTCGGCCCCTCCGTGATCCCCTCGGTCGCCGAGATCCGCCGGAAGTTCGACCGGCGCCGCAAGGGTGTGGGAACGCTCGACCGGCTGTTGCGCCGCCTGCTAGGGCTGGACGCGAAGATGGCGCAGTACCGCGACGGGGCCCGCTTCGTACGGGGGGTGGTCGACAAGGTCGGCATGCACGAGTTCAACGCGGTCTGGGCTTCACCCGAAAACCTCCCGACCAAGGCCGAGATCGCCGATCCCTCTGCGTGGGTCGGCCGGGTCCTCTAGCCCGATGGGCCCGCACCCGGCCGTGGCGTCCGTGCGTCTCGCCGTACGTCGCACGATCGTGTCGCTCACCGGGGACCCGGTGGTGCTGGTCGCCTGCAGCGGTGGCGCCGACTCCCTCGCGCTGCTCGCTGCCGCCGTCTTCGAGACGCGAAGCGGGCCGGGACGCGTGGTGGGCGTGACCGTCGACCACGGCCTCCAGGAGGGATCGGCGGAGCACGCGGACCGGGTCGTGGCGCAGATGGCGCTGATGGGCGCCGACGAGACCGCCGCTGTCCGCGTGACTGTCGACGGCGGGGGCCGCGGCATCGAGGCCGCCGCCCGCGAGGCGCGGTACGCCGTCCTCGAAGAAGTGGCCTCCCGGATGGACGCCCGCGCGGTGCTGCTCGGTCACACGCTGGACGACCAGGCAGAGACCGTGCTGCTCGGGCTCACCCGGGGATCAGGCGGTCGGTCGATCGCGGGCATGCGCCCCGCGTTCGACCATTTCCACCGCCCCCTGCTCGGCCTCACCCGGGAGCAGACCGAGGCCGCCTGCCGGGCCGAGGGGATCGAGTTCTGGGACGACCCCCACAATGCCGACCCGCGGTTCACCCGCAGCCGGATCCGCCACCGGGTCATGCCCGTGCTCGAGCAGGAGCTGGGGCCGGGTGTCGCGGCCGCTCTGGCGAGGACGGCCGAGCAGCTCCGTCCCGACATGGAGGCGCTGGACCTCCTGGCCGAGGAGCTGCTGATCGAGGCAAGGGATGCCGATGGTCTCGTCGTCTCCCGGCTGGAAGGTCCCCCAGACGCCCTCGTCGGCCGGGTGCTGAGGCTGGCCGCCCTTGACGCGGGATCACCCGGCTCAGAGCTCTTCCACGTCCATGTCCACGCGCTGGGCAGCCTGCTGCGCGGGTCCCTCCGCGGCGACGTCCAGCTCCCCGGCCACCTCACCGCCTACCGCAGCGAGGACCACCTCCGGTTCCGGCGGACGTCTGTGGAATCCTGAGCGACCATGGATGCCGCCCACGTCGAGTCCGACCTCGTCAACGTGCTCTACACCGAGAAGCAGATCCAGGACCGGCTCGCCGAGCTGGCCCGCGAGATCGAGGCCGACTACGAGGGCCACGACCTGCTGATAGTGGGGATCCTGCGCGGCGCGGTGATGGTGATGGCCGACCTCGCGCGCAGCTTCAGCCGGCACCTCGAGATGGACTGGATGGCCATCTCCTCCTACGGCTCCGGTACCAAGTCCAGCGGCGTGGTCCGGATCCTCAAGGACCTCGACACCGACATCACCGGCCGCCACGTGCTGATCGTCGACGAGATCATCGACACCGGTCTCACGCTGTCGTGGCTGACCTCGAACCTCACCTCCCGCGCTCCGGCCAGCGTCGAGATCTGCACGCTCCTGCGCAAGCCCGAAGCGCTCCAGATGCCGGTGGAGGTGAAGTACGTCGGCTGGGACATCCCGAATGAGTTCGTGGTCGGCTACGGCCTCGACTACCGGGAGCGCTACCGCAACCTGCGTGACATCGGCACGCTCTCGCCCCACATCTACTCCTGACCTGTCACCACCGCTTCCCGCCTGCGACAATGGGAATTGCTGGCGACGTGTAACGTCGTGAATTCAGATGATCGTCCGTGGCGGCACCGGTCGCAGAGACGGCAGGACACGCTCGAGAGAAGCAAGTGAAGCGCATATTCAAGGGTCCGTGGCTGTGGAGCCTCCTCGCCGTCGTCGGCGTGCTCCTCGCCCTTCAGTTCTTCGTCGCCACCGACGAGTACGACGAGATCTCCACGTCGAGGATGAACGAGTACATCGCCTCCGGCGAGGTCAAGGACATCAAGTTCATCGACGGCGACCAGAAGATCCAGGCGGTGCTCGACGACGGCGTCGAACGTGACGGCGGCCCGAAGGTGTCGACGTTCTGGCTCAGCGAGACCCAGGACGAGATCGAGCAGGCGGTCCAGCAGAAGGTGGACGACGGCGAGATCGACAGCTACACGACCGAGGTGGCTCAGCCCAGCGTCATCGGATCCATCCTCAGCATGCTGCTGCCCCTGCTGATCATCATCGTGGTCTTCCTCTGGCTGATGAACAGCATGCAGGGAGGCGGCGGCCGCGGCATCATGCAGTTCGCCAAGTCCAAGGCCAAGCTGATCACCAAGGACATGCCCAAGACCACGTTCACCGACGTCGCCGGTTGCGAGGAGGCGATCGAGGAACTGGGTGAGATCAAGGAGTTCCTGCAGGAACCGGCCAAGTTCCAGGCAGTGGGCGCCAAGATCCCCAAGGGCGTGCTGCTCTACGGCCCTCCGGGCACCGGCAAGACCCTCCTCGCCCGGGCGGTCGCCGGCGAGGCCGGCGTGCCGTTCTACTCCATCTCCGGCTCCGACTTCGTCGAGATGTTCGTCGGCGTCGGCGCCTCCCGGGTCCGCGACTTGTTCGAGCAGGCCAAGGAGAACGCCCCGGCCATCGTGTTCATCGATGAGATCGACGCCGTGGGCCGGCACCGCGGCGCCGGCATGGGCGGCGGGCACGACGAGCGGGAGCAGACCCTCAACCAGCTGCTGGTCGAGATGGACGGCTTCGACGTACGCGGCGGCGTGATCCTGATCGCCGCGACCAACCGGCCCGACGTCCTCGACCCGGCCCTGCTCCGGCCCGGCCGCTTCGACCGTCAGATCCAGGTGGACGCGCCCGACCTGAACGGCCGCCACATGATCCTCAAGGTGCACTCGCGCGGCAAGCCGATGGCCTCCGACATCGACCTGGTGAGCGTGGCCCGCCGCACCCCCGGCTTCACCGGGGCCGACCTGGCCAACGTGCTCAACGAGGCCGCGCTGCTCACCGCACGGCAGAACCAGAAGCTGATCGGCAACGTGGCGCTCGACGAGGCCATCGACCGGGTGATCGCCGGACCACAGCGCAACAGCCGCCTGATGAGCGAGAAGGAGAAGCTGGTCACGGCCTACCACGAGGGTGGTCACGCACTCGTGGCAGCGGCCCTGCCGGGCAGCGACCCGGTCCACAAGGTGACGATCCTGCCGCGTGGCCGGGCACTGGGTTACACCATGGTCCTCCCCGACGAGGACAAGTACTCCCAGACGCGGGGCGAGCTGCTGGACAAGCTCGCCTACATGATGGGCGGCCGTGCCGCCGAGGAGATGATCTTCCACGACCCGACAACCGGAGCGGGGAACGACATCGAGAAGGCAACCAACCTCGCGCGGGCCATGGTCACCCAGTACGGCATGACCGAGCGTCTCGGCGCGATCCGGCTCGGGGAGGCCAACTCCGAGCCGTTCCTGGGCCGCGACATCGGCCACACACGCAACTACTCCGAGGACGTGGCTGCGGTCGTCGACCAGGAGACCAAGAAGCTCCTCGCGGCAGCCCACCAGGAGGCCTTCGACATCCTCGAGGAGAACCGCGACGTCCTCGACAACCTGGTGCTGGAGCTGCTGGACCAGGAGACGCTGGACAAGGCTGAGGTCGCGAGGATCTTCGAGCCGCTCCGGCGGCGCGGGGTCCGGCCCGCCTGGACCGGTTCCCCTGACCGCAGCCCGTCGACGATCCCGCCGATCGAGATCCCGCAGGAGATCCGCGACCGGGTCCGGATCAACGGCGCG
>DASSJR010000328.1:0-4203 GCA_035691135.1 Nocardioides sp.
CCCGTCGGAGAGCAGCATGACCGGCGTGCGGTAGGTGACGGCGATGCGGGCCGCCTCGAGGGCGGCGTCGAAGCAGTCGTCGGGGGACTGCGGGGCGATGATCGGCACCGGCGACTCGCCGTTGCGGCCGAACATCGCCTGCAACAGGTCGGCCTGCTCGGTCTTGGTGGGCAGGCCCGTGGACGGCCCGCCGCGCTGCACGTCGATGACGACCAGCGGCAGCTCGGTCATCACGGCCAGGCCGATCGTCTCGGACTTGAGCGCGATGCCCGGTCCCGACGTGGTGGTCACGCCGAGGGCGCCGGAGAACGACGCACCGAGGGCGGCGCCGATGCCGGCGATCTCGTCCTCGGCCTGGAAGGTCGTCACGCCGAACGACTTGTGCTTCGACAGCTCGTGGAGGATGTCGGAGGCCGGGGTGATCGGGTAGGAGCCCAGGAAGACCGGCAGCCCGGACTGCACGCCGCCGGCGATCAGGCCGTACGCCAGCGCGAGGTTGCCGGTGATGTTGCGGTAGGTGCCCGGCTCCATCGGCGCCGGCTTGATCTCGTAGGAGACGACGAACGCCTCGGTGGTCTCGCCGAAGTGCCAGCCCTTGTTGAACGCCGTGATGTTGGCGTCGCGGATCGCGGGGACCCGGGCGAAACGGCGCTCGAGGAACGTGATCGTCGACTCGATGGGTCGGCCGTACATCCAGGAGAGCAGCCCGAGCGCGAACATGTTCTTGGCGCGGGCGGCGTCCTTGCGGGACAGGCCGAACTCCTTGACCGCCTCGACCGTCATCCCCGTCAGGTCGACGGGGTGAAGGGCGTACTCGTCGAGGGAACCGTCGTCGAGCGGGCTCTCGGTGTAGCCCGCCTTGGTCAGGTTGCGCGAGGTGAAGTCGTGGGTGTCGACGATGATCGTGGCGCCCTTGGGCAGGTCACCCAGGTTGGCCCGCAGCGCAGCCGGGTTCATCGCGACCAGCACGTCGGGTGAGTCACCCGGGGTGAGGATGTCGTGGTCCGCGAAGTGGACCTGGAACGACGAGACGCCCGGCAGCGTGCCTTGCGGTGCCCGGATCTCGGCAGGGAAGTTGGGCAGCGTCGACAGGTCGTTGCCGAAGGCGGCCGACTCCTGCGTGAACCGGTCCCCGGTCAGCTGCATGCCGTCGCCGGAGTCCCCCGCGAACCGGATGATGACCCGGTCGAGCTGCTTGACCTGCTTGGTCACCGCTCCCATCCCTCTCCTTGCTGACTGGCTAGACCGATGATACCCGCGGTATGTGAGAACTGAAACGTGTTCCAATTCCGCTCGGGATCGGCCCTTGCCGCGACTTCCCCACGATAGTCCCGCGCCTTCACCTGGCGCGCATCGTCCCGGATGTGGACGGGGTGAGACACGCCACGATGTGGAAGATTTCATCTAAGTCGCTAATGTCCACTACTCTGCTCGTCAATAGTCAGATACGCACCTTCTCGGGGCAGCGTGCGCAACAAGAGAGAGAAAGACATGACTTCCAAGTTCAAGGCCGCACTGGCGGCATCGGTGACCGGCGTGCTCGCCCTGACCGCCTGCTCCTCCGCCAGCGGCGGGTCCTCGAGCAGCGACCAGCTCAGCCTGGTCGGCTACTCGGTGCTCGAGGCGGCCAACGTGCCCGTGTTCGAAGAGTTCGAGGGCACCTCCGACGGGGAGGGTGTCACCTTCAAGACGTCGTACGGCGCCTCCGGCGACCAGAGCCGCGCCGTCGAGGGCGGCCTCGACGCCGACGTCGTGCACTTCTCCCTCGAGCCCGACATGCAGCGGCTCGTCGACGCTGGCCTCGTCGCCGATGACTGGAAGGACAACGACACCAACGGCATCGTCACGTCCTCTGTCGTCTCCTTCGTCGTCCGAGACGGCAACCCCAAGAACATCCAGGGTTGGGACGACCTGATCAAGCCCGGTGTCGAGATCATCACCCCCAACCCGGCCTCGTCGGGCTCGGCGAAGTGGAACATGCTTGCTGCCTGGGCCCACATCACAGGTGCGGGTGGCAGCGACGCCGAGGCCGAGGCGTTCTTCACCAAGCTCCTCCAGAACACCATCGCTCTCCCGGCATCCGGTCGCGACGCGACCACGGCCTTCTCCGAAGGCAACGGTGACGTGCTGATCTCCTACGAGAACGAGGCGATCCTGGCCATTCAGAACGGCGAGCCGTTCGACTACATCGTCCCCGACGACACGCTCCTGATCGAGAACCCCGCCGCGGTCACGAAGGACGCCCCCGACTCCGCGCAGGCCTTCCTCGACTTCCTCACCACCCCGGAGGGGCAGGCGGACTACGCCCAGTCCGGCTTCCGGCCGGTGGTGGATGGCGTCGACCTGCCCGAGGTTGAGGGTGCCAACGACCCGGCCGACCCGTTCCCGACCCCGGGCACGCTCTACACGATCGACAAGGACTTCGGCGGCTGGGCCGAGGCCGACGCGAAGTTCTTCGACGACACCGAGGGCATCATCCCGAAGCTCCAGGTGAAGACGGGTACCGAGGGCGAAGAAGAGTGACAACTGTTGTAGCTGATGTCTCGGCCCGGTCGGCGCGCACGCGCCGGCCGGGCCGCGGCTCGGGTGGACTCACCTCGACGAACCTGACCCGAGGCTCCGCGCTGGCGCTCGGGATCTCGGTCACCTGGTTCAGCCTGCTCGTCCTGATCCCGCTCACGGCGATCGTGGTAACGGCTGCCGGCGGCGGCTGGGACGCCTACGTCGCGACCCTGACCAACCCGCAGACGTGGGCCGCGATCAAGCTCACGGTGGTCACCTCGGTGCTCGTGACCGTGGTCAACGTGGTCGTCGGCACGGTCATCGCCTGGGTCCTGGTGCGGGACCACTTCTGGGGCAAGCGTGCGCTGGACGTCGTCATCGACATCCCGTTCGCGCTCCCGACCATCGTGGCCGGCCTGGTGCTGCTGTCGCTGTACGGCAAGGGGAGCCCGCTCGGGGTCGACTGGGCCAACACCGAGAAGGCCGTCTTCCTGGCGCTGGCGTTCGTCACCCTCCCGTTCATCGTGCGGACGGTGCAGCCGGTTCTGGAGGAGCTTGAGCACGATGTCGAAGAGGCTGCGGCCTCCCTCGGTGCGAACCGGTTGACGGTGTTCCGCCGGATCATCCTGCCCAGCCTGTTCCCCGCCATCGCGGCCGGCGCGGCGCTCTCCTTCGCGCGCGCGATCTCCGAGTACGGCTCCCTGGTGCTGCTCAGCGGGAACCTGCCGTTCCGCACCGAGGTCGTCTCTGTTCGGGTCGTCTCGTTCATCGAGGGCGGCAACGCCGCCGCCGCGGCCTCGGTGGCCTCGTTGATGCTCGCGATCGCGCTCTTCGTGATCGTCGTCCTGGACCTGGTCCAGAGGAGGGTGGCTCGCCGTGGTTGATGTCGCGACCCCCGTCAAGTGGCTCCTCCGGCTGGTGGCCGTCGGCTACGTGTTCTTCCTCGTGGCCTGGCCGGTCTCCTACATCGTGCTGGAGACCTTCGCCGACGGCCTGACCACGCTCACGGACACGCTGAAAGACCCCGCCGTCCAGAGCGCCCTGCAGCTCACTGCCTACGTGTCGTTCTGGGCCGTGGTGATCAACCTGGCCTTCGGCGTCACCATCTCGATGCTGCTCGTGCGCTACGAGTTCCCCGGCAAGCGGGTGTTGTCGGCGCTGATCGACGTACCCCTGTCCGTCTCACCGGTCGTCGTGGGCCTTGCCCTGCTGCTGGTCTACAACGGGCGCACCGGCTGGTTCGGCCCGGCCCTGGAGTCCGCCGGCTACCAGGTCATCTTCAGTACGCCGGGGATGATCATGGCGACCTGTTTCGTGGCCCTTCCGCTGGTCATCCGCGAGGTCGTGCCGGTCCTGACCGAGGTCGGCGACGACCAGGAGCAGGCCGCCCGGAGCCTCGGGGCCAACGCCCGTCAGACCTTCCTGAGGATCACGCTTCCCAGCATCAAGTGGGCCGTCGTCTACGGCGTGGTCCTCTCGCTGGCGCGCTCCCTGGGCGAGTTCGGCGCGGTGAAGATCGTGTCCGGCAACTTCAGCGGCCAGACCCAGACGGCAACGCTGATCGTCGAGCAGAAGTACCAGAACTTCGACCAGGAGGCCGCCTACGCGACCTCCTTCCTCCTGGCGGCCGCGAGCGTGCTCTGCATCGTGGTCGTCTCCCTCCTGCGACCGAAGGAATCCGCATGAGCATCCAGATCTCCA
>DASSJR010000329.1:0-4183 GCA_035691135.1 Nocardioides sp.
CGCGCGGCCAGCTCGGACGCGGACGCCTGCAGCAGGGCGAAGAAGATGCGGCTCTGGACGTACTTCGGCAGCAGCTGCGCCAGCACTTCCTCGGCGGAGGGCTCGAACTCGTAGAGCGGCAGTACGTCGTCGGAGCCCGGCTTCTCGTCTCCTTCTGGCGCCTCGACCACCTCCAGCGGCAACATCCGCACGGTGTGGGGCTCCTGGACCAGCATCGACTTGAACTGGGTGTAGACGAGGTGCACCTCGTCGACGCTGTTGTCCTCGCCCTCGTCGGCCATGAACGCCGAGATCAGCGCCTCGCCGATGTCGCGGGCGTTGTCGTACCTCGGCTGGTCCGAGAAGCCCGACCACGAGTCGGCGAGCGGACGGTCGCGGAACTTGTAGTACGCCTCACCCTTCCGCCCGGCGACGAAGGTGACGACCTCCTTGTCCTCGGAGCGGAGCCGCTCCGCGAGCCGCTCACCCTCCTTCAGGACGTTGGCGGAGTAGGCGCCGGCCAGGCCACGGTCGCTGGTGATGATGAGCACCGCGGCCTTCTTCGGGTTCTCCGGTTCCCGCGTCATGGGGTGGTCGACGTTGGAGTACGTCGCCAGCGCCGACACCGCCCGGGTCAGCTCGCGGGCGTAGGGCGCCGCCGCACGGGCCCGCTGCTGCGCCTTGATGATGCGGGACGCAGCGATGAGCTCCATGGCGCGCGTGATCTTCTTCATCGACTCCGTCGACTTGATCCGCGCGCGGTACTCACGCAGCGATACGGCCATGTGTGGTCAGCCCCGCTTCTGCTTGACGATCTGCTCCTGCTCGAGCTCCTCGTCACTGGTCGGCTCGACCTCGGGCTCGTGGCCCACCTTGATGGACTCCCCCTCGGAGGTCTCGAACTGGTCGAGGAACTTGTCGTAGGCCTCCTCCAGAGACGTGTCCGTGTCGTCCTCGAACTTCTGGGTCTCGCGGATGGTCGACAGGATTCCCTCGTGGGAGCGGCGCAGGTAGTCGATGAACTCGTTCTCGAACCGCAGGACATCGTCCACCGGAACCTTGTCGAGGCGACCGGTCGTGCCGGTCCAGAGCGACACCACCATCTCCTCGAGGGGGTACGGCGAGTACTGCGGCTGCTTGAGCAGCGCCATCAGGCGCGAGCCCCGGTCGAGCTGCTGGCGGGACGCGGCGTCGAGGTCGGAGGCGAACATCGCGAACGCCTCCATCGCGCGGAACTGCGCGAGATCCACCTTGAGCGAACCCGTGACCGCCTTCATCGCCTTGGTCATCGCGTTGCCGCCGACCCGCGACACCGAGATGCCGACGTCGATGGCCGGGCGCTGGTTGGACGCGAACAGGTCCGACTGGAGGAAGATCTGGCCGTCGGTGATCGAGATGACGTTGGTCGGGATGTAGGCCGACACGTCGTTGGCCTTCGTCTCGATGATCGGGAGCCCCGTCATCGAGCCCGCCCCCATGTCGTCGGAGAGCTTGGCGCAGCGCTCCAGCAGGCGGCTGTGCAGGTAGAACACGTCGCCCGGGTAGGCCTCACGACCCGGCGGACGGCGCAGCAGCAGCGACACCGCGCGGTAGGCCTCGGCCTGCTTGGTCAGGTCGTCGAAGATGATCAGGACGTGCTTGCCGTCGTACATCCAGTGCTGGCCGATGGCCGACCCGGTGTAGGGCGCGAGGTACTTGAAGCCCGCGCTGTCCGAGGCCGGGGAGGCGACGATCGTGGTGTACTCCAGCGCACCGGCCTCCTCCAGGGCACCGCGCACGGCGGCGATGGTGGAGCCCTTCTGACCGATGGCGACATAGATGCAGCGCACCTGCTTCTCGGGGTCGCCGGAGTCCCAGTTCTGCTTCTGGTTGATGATCGTGTCGATCGCGATCGTCGTCTTGCCTGTGGACCGGTCACCGATGATCAGCTGACGCTGACCGCGACCGATCGGGGTCATCGAGTCGATGGCCTTGATGCCGGTGGCGAGGGGCTCGTGCACGGACTTGCGCGCCATCACGCCGGGGGCCTGGAGCTCCAGGGCGCGGCGCTCGTCGGACTCGATGTCACCCATGCCGTCGATGGGGGTACCGAGCGGGTCGATGACCCGGCCCATGAAGCCGTCACCGACCGGCACCGAGAGGATCTCGCCGGTACGACGGACGTTCTGTCCCTCCTCGATCTTGTCGAAGTCACCGAGGATGACGACACCGATCTCGCGGGTGTCGAGGTTGAGGGCGAGGCCCAGCGTGCCGTCCTCGAACTCCAGGAGCTCGTTGGCCATGGCCGAGGGCAGGCCGGCTACACGGGCGATGCCATCGCCGGCCGTCGCGACCGTGCCGACCTCTTCCTTGCTGGCAGCCGCCGGCTCATAGTCGGCGACATACTTCTGGAGCGCGTCGCGGATCTCTTCCGGACGAATCGAAAGCTCCGTCATGTTTCTGCCTCTTCCCTGTCGGTCTTCTCGAAGTTCTGTGCGTGTCGCTGATGTCGCCGCGGGGCTCAGCTGGCCAGCTTCCGGCCGGCCTCGTCGAGCCGGCCGGACACGGTGCCGTCGATGACGTCGTCACCGATCTGGATCCGCATCCCACCAACCAGGCTGGGATCGACGACGAGGTGCAGCTGCACGTCGCTGCCGTACTGCTTGCTCAACGCGGCGAGTAGCCGCTCGGTCTCGGCGGAGGTGAGCTCCCGCGCGGTGTGGACGGTGGCCACGGCCTCGTCGAGGGCCTCGGCCCCCAGCATGAGGTAGGTCTCGAGCACGGCGCTGACCGTGCCCCGGCCACGGGAGATCGCCTCCTTGACCAGCAGCGCGGTCGCCGGGAGTGTCTTGCCGTCGATCAGGCCGCCGACCAGGGCGCTGCGGTCCTCGTCCGAGCGGGTCTGGTCGGAGAGCGCCGAGCGCAGCTCAGGATTGCCGTTGATGATCCTGCGGACGGCGAAGAGCTCGTCGCCGACCTTGGCACCATCCCTGCCTGCGGAACGGACGGTGCTGACGACCGCCAGGCGCTCGAGGACCTCGGGCAGGTCGCCGCTCACGGTCCACCGGCGGGTGACCGCCTCGGCCAGGATCTTCATGGTGCGGTCACTGACGGCCGAGCCGAAGATCGACTCAGCCACCCCGGTGCGGGCCTCGGGGTCGACCGAGCTGTCGGTCAGCACCCGGCGGAGGGCGGCGTCGGAGCGCAGAATCCGAACGACGCCGAACAGCTCCTCGCCGGTCTTCGCCTGGTCGGCCAGCGTGTCGGACTTCCCGAGCTTCTCGCTCAGGGCGGCCATCGCCTCGGCCGAGGCTCCTCGCAGCATCCCAGCTTTCATCTACTGGGCCCCGTCCTGGGCGGCAACCTGCGAGGTCTCCAGCGTCTCGAGGTCTGCCAGGAAGCGATCGACCACGCGTCCGCTGCGCTCGTCGTCCTCCAGGCTCTCGCCCACGATCCGCCCGGCGAGCGCCGTGGCCAGGGCCCCGACCTCCGCCCGCAACGTAGCGACGGCGTGCTGCCGCTCGGCCGAGATCTGCGTGTGGGCGTGCTCGACGATGCGACCTGCCTCGACCTGGGCCTGCTCACGCATCTCGGCGATGATCTGCGAACCCTGTTCGCGGGCGTCCTCGCGGATCTTCGCTGCTTCGTGGCGGGCATCCGCGATCTGGGCCCTGAACTCCTCCTCGGCCTCGCGCGCATCCTGCTTGGCCTGGTCGAGATCCGCGAACTGCTGGCGGATCGCGTCCTGCCGCGCAGTCATCGCCCGGTTGATCGGCGGGACGATCCACTTGCCGAGGATGAACAGCATGAGCGCGAACGCGGCGAGCTCGACGAGGAACGTGCCGTTCGGTACCAGGAAGTTGCTCTCGAGCGGGACGAGCTGACTCGTAACGCTTGCCATCATTCGGATCCTTTGCCTCGGTGCTGCCTCAGTGCTGCGTCTCTATCCGCGCGTCAGGCCGCGAGGACGAAGACGAACAGGGCCATGAAGGCGAGGTTGATGAAGAACATCGCCTCAACCAGACCCACCGTCAGGAAGAAGATGGTCTGGAGGCGGCCCTGCGCTTCGGGCTGGCGGGCCACGCCCTGGATGTACGACGAACCGGCCAGGCCGTCACCGACACCGGCACCGATCGCGCCACCGGCGAGGGCGAGCCCGCCGCCGACGAAGGCACCGGCCAGCTTGACGGCATCGGCAGTTTCTGTTGCAGCCATTTCTCTCCTT
>DASSJR010000330.1:0-4773 GCA_035691135.1 Nocardioides sp.
TCCGATCGGCAAGGGCCAGCGCGGCCTGATCGTCTCGCCGTCCAAGGCCGGCAAGACGATGATCATGCAGTCGATCGCCAACTCGATCACCACCAACAACCCCGAGTGCCACCTGATGGTGGTCCTGGTGGACGAGCGTCCCGAGGAGGTCACCGACTTCGAGCGCTCGGTCAAGGGCGAGGTCGTCTCCTCGACGTTCGACCGCCCGGCCAGCGACCACACCACGGTCTCGGAGCTCGCGATCGAGCGCGCCAAGCGCCTCGTCGAGCTCGGGCACGATGTGGTCGTGCTGCTCGACGGCATCACCCGCCTCGGACGCGCCTACAACCTGGCCGCGCCGGCCAGCGGCCGGATCCTGTCCGGTGGCGTCGACTCCGCCGCGCTCTACCCGCCGAAGAAGTTCTTCGGAGCCGCCCGCAACATCGAGAACGGCGGCTCGCTCACCATCCTGGCCACCGCGCTGATCGAGAGCGGCTCGAAGATGGACGAGGTGATCTTCGAGGAGTTCAAGGGCACCGGCAACATGGAGATCCGGCTGCGTCGCGACTTCGCCGACAAGCGGTTGTTCCCCGCGATCGACGCCGTGCAGTCGGGCACCCGTCGCGAGGAGCTGCTGATGACCAAGGAGGAGCTCCAGATCGTGTGGAAGCTCCGCCGGGTGCTGTCGGGCCTCGACGGACAGCAGGCCCTCGAGCTTCTGCTCGAGCGGCTGAAGAAGACGCAGACCAACATCGAGTTCCTGATGCAGGTCCAGAAGACGACCCCGACCCCGCCGGGCAAGGACAGCTGATCCATCCGGGAGGGGCGAGCAGTCCACGAGCGGCTCACCTCCCACCGCCCCGCAGGCGCGCCCGATAGTCTTCGGTCACGTTCCACCCTTTTCGGGAAGGTGTGACTGTGGCGAGGATCCTTGTCGCGGACGACGACGTCGACATCCGCGAGCTGGTCGAGTTCAAGCTGTCGACCCTCGGTCACGAGATCGTGGCCGTCAACGACGGTGCGGCCGCCGTCGACGCCTGTCGCGAGCACAAGCCCGACCTGGCGGTGCTCGACGTGATGATGCCCGGCATGTCCGGGCTGGACGCGATCCGGGTGATCCGCAGCGACCCGGCGCTGGTCGGCATCCCGGTCATCCTGCTGACGGCCCGCGCTCAGGAGACCGATGTCGAGACGGGATTCGACTCGGGGGCCGACGACTACATCACCAAGCCCTTCAGCCCCCGGGAGCTCGCCTCGCGGGTCCAGGCCCTGCTGGCTCGCTCTCGATGAACGTCGAGCGGGTCGCGCTCGTCGCGACCCTCCTCCTCGTGGCGGGATGCCTGGTGATCACGCTGTGCCTGGTCCTGTCGCGGCTCATCAAGGACCATGCGGAACGCCGTCGTCAACACGTCCGGTCCTCCGTGTGGCGGGTGGTCCTCACGCTCGGCAGCGGCGAGGGCGAGGAGATCGACGAGGCGTACGCCGTCTTGCTCAGTGCCACTCCGGCCCAGCGCAAGGCCGTCGAGAACGATGCCTTCGCACTCCTGCCCAAGTTGCGCGGCGACTCCCGTCAGCGCCTGAGCGAGGTGCTGCTGGCCTGGGGAGGCCTCCGCCGGGCGACGCATTCCACGACGAGCCGCTCCGCCGTTCGACGCTGCCGGGGCTACTACCGCCTCGGTGTTCTGGCCGAGCCGGGTCGCCGTGACCAGCTCCTGCGGGGACTCGACGACCGGGACTTCATCGCGCGGCGCACCGCCATGCTGGCCCTGGGGTCGTTCCCGGATCCCGAGGTCGTCGAGAAGATGCTCGACGCTGCGGCGGCCGAGCCGAGGCTGCGCGGAGACTTCCTGGCGTCGATCGACCGCATCGGCCTGGTGGCCGCTCCCGGGCTGCGGGACCACCTCGCCCTGGCTCTCGAGAGCCGAGACGAACAGGGCGCGCGTCGTGGCCGGCTGGCGGCCGAGGCCCTGGGCCTCGTCGGCGCCACGGACTCCGTCGAGGTGCTCGAGGCGGGGCTTGCGGACACACCGGACGAATTCCGGATCGCCTGCATCAACGCGCTGGGCGCCCTGGGCCTGCCGACCTCGATCATCGTGCTCGGCGACCAGCTCGACCACCCCAACCCCGACGTCCGCCGGGCCAGCGCCCAGGCGCTCGGCCTCATCGGCGCCGCCCACGCCGTCGAGCTGCTCACCGCAGTGCTGGAGGACGACAACATCGAGGTCGCCCGGGCCGCGGCCAACGCCCTCCACCGCTGCGGTAGGCCCGGACAGCGGGTGATCCGGTTGAGCACCATCCCGGTGGCCCGCGAGGTGCAGGCCCTCACGAGCCTGAGAGCACCGGCATGAGCACCGTCACCTTCTGGGTGGCGATGGGCTTCGCGGTCTACTCCGCGCTGATCAACCTCAGCTACCTCGTGCTCACCGGACTCGCCCTCGCCGACCTCACCGGCTACCGCCGCCGGCTCGAGTACGCCGGCTACGACGAGTGGTTCCTCCAGCCCAACAGCCGGGGCGTGTCGGTGTTGATGCCGGCCCACAACGAGGCCGCCAACATCGTGCAGTCCGTGCACGCGATGACCTCGCTGCGCTACCCCGACCTTGAGGTCGTCGTCATCGACGACGGGTCCGCCGACAGCACCTCCGAGGTCCTCATCGCCGAGTTCGACATGGTCGAGGTCCCCCTGGTGCCGGGCGGTCACATCCCCACCAAGGGCAGCGTGCTCAGCACGTGGGTGAGTCGGCGCGGGGCCCACAACCTGGCCCTGGTGCGCAAGGCAAACGGCGGCAAGGCCGACGCCCTCAACGCGGGGATCAACCATGCCCGCAAGGAACTGGTCTGCATGGTCGACGCGGACTCGCTGCTCGACCCCCAGGCCCTGCTCAACGTCGCCCGGCCGTTCGCCGACGACCCCGGACGAGTGGTCGCGGCCGGCGGTGTGGTGCGGGTCGCCAACGGGTCCCGGGTCGACCGCGGACGAGTCACCAACCTGCGGATGCCAAGGCGCTGGCTGGCGAGGGTCCAGGTCGTCGAGTACCTCCGCGCCTTTCTCATCGGCCGCGCCGGCTGGTCCCGCCTCGGGGGACTGCTGATCATCTCCGGAGCCTTCGGCATCTTCCGCAAGGACCTGTTGCTCGAGGCGGGCGGGATGGCCACGGACTGCATCGGCGAGGACGCCGAGCTCGTGGTCCGCCTCCACCGCACACTCGCCGAGTCGCGCACCAGCGCCGAGGTGGTCTTCGTGCCCGAGCCCGTGGCCTGGACCGAGGTGCCCTCCACGCGCCGGGTCCTCCGGGTCCAGCGCCGACGCTGGCACCGCGGGCTGGCCGAGATCTTCGTACGCCACCGCCGGATGCTCTTCCGCCCGCGGTACGGCGTCATCGGCATGGTCACCATGCCGTGGTTTCTCTTCTTCGAGCTGCTCTCGCCCGTCGTCGAGGTCGTCGGCCTCGGCTACTTCCTCCTGCTCCTGGTGTTCCTCGGCGTGGAGCAGTGGGTCGACACCGGCCTCGACCTGGTCAACCCCCCGGTGCTGCTGATCCTGCTCACCGCGTCGGTGCTCTTCTCTGTGTTCGTGACCCTGGTGGCGCTGCTGGCGGAGGAGGTCTCGTTCCGTCGCTACCGCGGGCTTCCGGACCTGTTCCGGGCCATCTACGCCGCGGTCGAGGAGAACATCGGCTATCGCCAGCTGAACGCCTGGTGGCGCTTCGGCGGGATCGTCGAGATGCTCAGGCGCAGCGCCCACCACTGGGGCGACATGCAGCGAGCGGGGTTCGACCAGACGTGAACGGCGGACAGCCGGTCGCCCGTGTCCTCACCCCGGTGATCGTACGAATCCTGGTGCTGACGGTGGTGATGGCAGTCATCGCGATGCTGGGCGTCCTCCTCACAACCCGGTCGGTGCAGTACCTCAGCGACGAGCTCCAGCCGGCCGCATCGGCCAACCAGGAGATCTTCGCCGACCTCAGTGACATGCGTTCCGCGACCCGGGAATGGGTGATCGGTGGACGGCAGTCGGCCCGCGCCGACTACCAGGAGGCCCAGGAGCAGCTCACCGCCGACGTCCAGTCCGCGCAGGGCCTCACCAGCGACGACGACGACCTGGCGCACCTCCTGGCGCAGCAGGAACAAGCGGCGCAGACGTGGATCGACGACTACGGCTCCGTGGTCATCGCCAGACCCGGCGGTTCCGGCAACTTCGACCGGACGCTGTTCCTGACCGGAGTGACCCGTTTCGCGGACTTCCAAGAGGCCCACGACGCGACCACAGCAGCTTTCGCATCGCGGGTCGATGATGCCAACGCCGACTCCTCGCGGCGGCTGACGGGCACCGTTCTGGCCGTGGTCCTGATCGGCCTCCTCGCGGCGCTGGTGATCGTGGGGTCGCGTCGGCGGCTCACGGAGGAAATCGCGGAGCCGTTGCGTGACCTCGAGGTCGTCGTGCACCAGATGGCCCGCGACGCCGACGTACGTGCGGTGGCCGCCGGGCCGCGCGAGGTGCGGGCGGTCGCCGGGGCACTCAATGACCTCGCCGAGGCCCAGAGTCGGGCCCGTCAGGTGGAGGACCACATCCAGCAGGAGCAGCGGGCACTCGACGTCGCCCAGGACGATTTCGTCTCCAATGTCTCCCACGAGCTGCGGACGCCCCTCACGACGATCAACGGCTACCTCGAGCTGGTGGCCGACGAGTTCGAGGGCTCGATGAAGCCGCACCACCTGCGAATGCTCACGGCCGGGCGGCGCAACGTCGCCCGCCTCCAGCTGCTCGTCGACGACCTGCTCACCCTGTCCAAG
>DASSJR010000331.1:0-8491 GCA_035691135.1 Nocardioides sp.
GGCTGGCCAACCGCTACGGCGCGACGGTCGACCAGGTCGAGCTGCGCGTGCCGTTGCGGGAGACGTTCACCGGGATGGCGAAGGGCCACGGCCGCCACGTCAAGCAGTCCGGTGGCCACGGGCAGTTCGCGGTCTGCGACATCGAGGTCGAGCCGCTGCCCGAGGGGTCCGGGTTCGAGTTCGTCGACAAGGTCGTCGGCGGCGCCGTCCCGCGCCAGTTCATCCCCAGCGTCGAGAAGGGCGTCCGCGCCCAGATGGAGAAGGGCGTCGCGAACGGCTACCCGGTGGTCGACATCCGCGTGACCCTCACCGACGGCAAGGCCCACAGCGTCGACTCCTCCGACATGGCGTTCCAGATGGCCGGGTCGCTGGCGCTGCGCGAGGCGGCGGCCGCATCGAAGATCACGATGCTCGAGCCCTACGACACCGTCGACGTGATCGTCCCCGACGACCACGTCGGCACGGTCATGAGCGACCTCGCCTCCCGGCGGGCGCGGGTGCTCGGCACCGACAAGGTCGGCGACGACCGCACCCTGGTCAAGGCGGAGGTCCCCCAGACCGAGCTGGTGCGCTACTCCGTCGACCTCCGGTCCGCGACCCACGGGTCCGGCACCTTCAGCCGAGCCTTCGCCCACTACGAACCCATGCCCGAGGACGTCGCCGCCAAGGTCACCCCGCGCGACACTCGTTGAGGTGCCGAGTCGGCGCAACTGCAACGCCCCCGCCTGCCGAGTCGGCGCAACTGCAAAGGAGCACGTCGGCACGAGCGCCGGGTCGACGTCCCCGCGCTCAGCATTCGAGCCGACTCGGCCTTGCCCGGCGCAGCAGTAGCGCCGACTCAGCTAGCGGGCCTGGCGGAGGAAGGCCTCGAGGATGGGGCCCGCCGTACCGGACCCGGACGAGCCCTCGTCGACGAACACGGCCACGGCGAGGTCGTCCTGCGCGGCGATCATCCACGCGTGGGTGCGCAGCCGGCCGTCGCGCTCGAACTCCGCGGTGCCGGTCTTGGCGATCACGGGGGGACCGGGTACGTCGGCGAGCAGGTTGCCGCTGCCCGAGGTGACGACTCCACGCAACATCGTGCGCAACTGCCCGGCTTCGGCTCCCGTCAGCCCGGGGACGTCCGCCTGCTCCACCTTGAAGTCCTTGACCAGCCGCGGCAGCACCGTCTTCCCGGACTGGATCGAGGCGATCACGGTGGCCATCACCATCGGTGAGGCCAGGATCTTCCCCTGGCCGATCATGTCCGCGGCCGCCTCCGTCTCCGACGCGGGCGGCTCGAGGCTGCCGAAGTAGGCCGGGAAGCCGAGGTCGTGGTCGACGCCCATGCCGAGCGAGGCGGCTGCGTCCGCCAGGGCGTCGTCGGAGAGCTTGCCGGCCTGGGAGATGAACGCGGTGTTGCAGGAGTTCGCCACCGCGGTCCGCAGCGGGATCCGGCCGAGACCACCGGCCGGGTAGTCGTCGTAGTTCTCGAACTGCTTGCCGTCCACCACGATCCGGTCGGTGCACGGCACCGTCGACGACGGGCTCAATCCCTCCCTCAGCAGCGCCAGGCTGCTGACGCTCTTGAACGTCGAGCCGGGCGGGAACTGGCCGTAGGTCGCCAGGTTGATGCCGTCGTTCCCGGGGCCGTTCGCGGCGACGAGGATGTCGCCGCTCGATGGCCGGATCGCCACCAGGGCGCTGGCCGGGCCGACGTCGGCGAGCAGACGCTCGGCGCTCTGCTGGAGTCGGAGATCCAGCGTCAGCTTCAGCGGCTGACCGGCGATGGGTTCCTCCTCGAACAGCTTGCGCTCGGCGCCGTCGGGGTCGACCGCGTGGACGGCGACACCTGAGGTGCCGCGGAGCTGGTCGTCGTACCGCGCCTGGAGACCGGACAAGCCGGCCTCGTCACCGATCTGGTACTTGTCCGGGTCGTCCTCGATCATCTCGGCGGTGACCTCGCCGACCGTGCCCAGGATCGGTGCCGCGAACTCGCGGGTGGGCGCCAGCGGCAGGGTGTCGCTGACCGTGATGGCGCCGGGAATCGCGGCCAGGTGTTGCGGGTCGACCTGGGGAGGTACGTCGTCCCGGCGGAACACGATCGCCTCGATGAACGCCTCGTCGCCGGCGGCCTCGACCTGCTTGGCGTACGGCGCCGCGTCGACCCCCACGAGCTGGGCCAGCCGTCGCGCGGACTCGCCTGCCCGCGCCGCCTTCACCTGGGTCCGGTCGATGCCGATCCGCTCCACCGGTCGGTCTGCGACCAGGGTCTGACCGTTCGCGCCCAGGATGTGTCCGCGGTCGGCCGCGACCTCGCCGCTGTCGAGGACCTCGTCCTGCTTCAGGGAGGACTCGACGAGGGTCGGCTGCCACACCGTCTGCCATTCGTCGTCGACCGATCGCAGGGATCCCTCGGCCCGGTAGGCCCAGCGGTGGCCGTCGAGCGGCCAGCTCCAGGCCAGCTGCACGGTGGCGGTGTCGCCGGAGTCCTCGACGCCGGCGACCTCGACCGCGGGCTCGGCCTCGCCCATCCCCTCGACGATCTTCGAGTACGAGCGCTTCGCCTCGTCCGCCGTGGCGTTCGTGAAGGTCACGGCCTGGAAGTCACCGGACCCGAGTGCCGTGGCCAGCGCGGCGGCCGCCGCGTCCGGATCGGGACCACCACCAAGGTCCTGAGCCGCCTCGCAACCGGTCAGCAGGCCGACCACGACGAGGCCGGCCACAAGCGCGTTGGTTCGAGGGAGCCGCATGGCGTCCCTTCTACCATCACGGCGGTCCGGACAGAGAGTCGTACCAACCGACGACTCAGTGGCGGGCGAGCCAGCGGTCGAGGTCGATGCCCGCGCGCTCGGCCGCGGTGCGGAGCGAGGCGAGGGTGGGCGCCCGGAACGACTCGGGCCGGATCGCGGCGTCCGCGTCGGCGTACCGGCGCTGCTGCGCGGCCAGGTCGTCGGCCATCGCAGCCGAGGCGGCCCGGATCTTCGCGTTGACCGTCACCGCCGCGCCGGTGAGCAGCGGGCTGACGGTGGGGGTGTAGCCGGAGGAGTGCCCGGGCTTGTTCGGGTGATAGCTCTCGCTGATCGGGTTGGAGAGACCGTTGATCCACTCCGGGTCGTCGCACACGGCGTGCCCGATGAACCGGCTGGTCGGGTTGGCGAACGAGAAGCCCTTGGCGGAGGCCTGGCCCGAGGTGCGGCTGTTGAGCAGGTCGGCCGTCTGGTTCAGGCGGGTCATCTCCGCAGGTGAGAACCAGGTTCCGGCGTTGCAGTCCTCACCCATGAAGATCCGCGGGTAGCCGACCACGACGACCTTTGCGCTCGGTGCCTTCGACCGGATCGAGGCGAAGAGCGTCGACAGCCTCCCCGGCAACGTGTTGTTGATGAACGCCTGCGCCTGGTCGATCGCGCCGTCGCAGTCCCCGGCCCACCACGGCGTCGCGCACTCGGTCAGCACGTCGGCGAACCCGGCGTCGTTGCCACCCACCGAGATGCTGACGTAGCTGGTCGACGCGGTGAGGGCGGACAGCTGCGTGTTCGTGACGTCGGCGACCTTGGCGCCGGAACACGCGCGGAAGTTGAGCGAGTACCCCCGGGCGGCGGCGATCAGGCTCGGGTACGCGTACGTCGACCGCTGGCACGACGTCCCGTCGTTGATGTAGTCCCGGGTTCCGGTGCCCGAGGAGTACGAGTCGCCGAGGGCGACGTACGAGGGGGCGGCAGCGTGCGCCGCGGTCTGAGCCGCCATGGCCGGAGCCAGCAGCGTGAGGAGGGCGACCACCCCGAGCAGGGCGCGGCGGACAACGGGACGGTACGTGGGCATCGGAGGCTCCGATCCGAGAGTGCCGGGACACGTGACCTGCTCACGCTAGGCGCAACCGCCCTGGCTCGCCAGACCCTCCGCCCCGGAAAGGACGGGGACGCGGGTGAGGTCAGTGCTTCGCCCGCGGCTTGCTGCGGGGCTTCTTCTTGTGACCCGCCGGATGATCCCCGGATGCCGGACGCGAGCGGTCCTGGGGTCGTCCGGTGTCGGGGCGCAGCTCGATGAGCTTGCCGGAGATCCGGGTGGAGGCGAGCCGCTCGGTCGTTCCGGGAGGGAGCTCGGCGGGCAGCTCGACCAGGGAGAAGTCCGGGCGGATCGAGATGTGCCCGAAGTCCTGGCGGTTCAGCCCTCCCTCGTTGGCGATGGCGCCGACGATCTGCCGGGGCTCGACCTTGTGGCGCTTGCCGACCGCGATCCGGTAGGTCGCCATCGGGGCATCGGACGCACCGCGCCGCTCGCGACGTTCGTGCCGGGGCGGCCGCCCTCCGTCGGGGCGGCGGTCGTCGCGGTCACGGCGAACCGGTCGCTCCGGCTCCGGCTCGAGCAGCAGCGGGGTGTCCCCGTGGAGGACGGCGGCGAGCGCGGCGGCGACGTCGACCTCGGGCACGTCGTGCTCGCGCATGTAGTGGGCCACCACGTCGCGGAAGAAGGACACCTTCTCCTCGTCGCCGAGCGCGGTGGTGATCGCGTCGTCGAACCTGGCCAGCCGGGTGACGTTGACGTCCTCCACCGTCGGGAGCGGCATCTGGGTCAGCGGCTGGCGTGCCGTCTTCTCGATCGCCTTGAGCAGCCGCCGCTCGCGCGGGGTCACGAACGAGATCGCGTCGCCGCTCCGACCGGCACGACCGGTGCGTCCGATCCGGTGCACGTAGGACTCCGGATCGGTCGGGATGTCGAAGTTGACGACGTGGCTGATCCGCTCGACGTCGAGCCCACGCGCGGCGACGTCCGTCGCGACCAGGATGTCGAGCTTGGCGGCCTTGAGCTGGTTGACGGTGCGCTCACGCACCGCCTGGGGGACGTCGCCATTGATGGCCATGGCGGAGAACCCTCGCGCCCGCAGCTTCTCGGCGAGGGTCTCGGTCTCGTTCTTGGTGCGGACGAAGACGATCATCCCCTCGAAGTTCTCGACCTCGAGGATCCGGGTGAGGGCGTCCACCTTCTGCGGGTAGGACACGATCAGGTAGCGCTGCGTGATGTTGGCGGCCGTGGCGGTCTTGTTGCGGACGGTGATCTCGGCCGGGTCGCGGAGATACTTCGCCGAGAGCTTCCGGATCTGGGCGGGCATGGTCGCCGAGAAGAGCGCGACGTTCTTGTCCGTGGGGGTGTCGGCGAGGATCGTCTCGACGTCATCGGCGAAGCCCATGTTGAGCATCTCGTCGGCCTCGTCCAACACCAGGAACCGAAGCTCGCTCAGGTCGAGGGTGCCCTTGTCCAGGTGGTCCATGATCCGGCCGGGTGTGCCGACGACGATGTGGACTCCCCGGCGCAGCGCGGAGAGCTGGACGCCGTACCCCTGCCCGCCGTAGACCGGGAGCACGTGTACGCCGCGCAGGTGGGCGGCGTACTTCTCGAACGCCTCGCACACCTGGAGGGCAAGCTCGCGCGTCGGTGCCAGGACCAGGGCCTGCGGCTTCTTCTGGGAACGGTCGAGGCGGGAGAGGATCGGCAGCGCGAACGCCGCGGTCTTGCCGGTTCCGGTCTGGGCCAGACCCACGACGTCGCGGCCCTCGAGCAGCGTGGGGATGGTGGCCGCCTGGATCGGCGACGGGGTCTCGTAGCCGACGTCGCGCAACCCCGTCAGCACCTCCGGAGCGAGGCCGAGGTCGCCGAAGGTGATGTCAGGGGTCGAGGGCTGTTCGGACATGTCTCCAACGGTAGGGGGCGTGAGAGCCTGCCGGTGATTTGCCGGGACGGTTCGCTTCGTCACTCCACCGTCACGGACTTGGCGAGGTTGCGCGGCTTGTCGATGTCGTGGCCCAGCTGCCTGGCCGCGTGGTAGGCGAGCAGCTGCAGGGGCAGCGTGAGCAGGATCGGGTCGAGCTCCACCTCGTTACGGGGTACGTCGATCCGCACCACCTCGAGCTCGCCCAGGTCGACGCCCTCGTGGGTGACCACCACCAGTGGGCCGTTGCGGGCGGCGATCTCGTGCAGGGCGGCCACGTTGCGGTCGGTCAGCTCGTCGTGCGGCACCACCGCCACGGTCGGCACCTCCGGCGAGATCAGCGCGAGCGGACCATGCTTGAGCTCGGAGGTCTGGTACGCCTCGGCGTGCCGGTACGAGATCTCCTTGAACTTCTGGGCCCCCTCCCGGGCCACCGGGAAGCCCCGCACCCGGCCGACGAAGAACAGGCTCTCGGCCTCCGCCAGCGAGGTCGCCAGCTCGGCCAGCTCCTCCTCACGCGCCAGGATCTCGCCGATCTGGGCGGGCATCCGGGTCAGCCCGGCGATCAACCGCTTGCCGTCGGCGATGCTCAGGTCACGGACCCGCCCGAGCTGCAGCGCGAGGAGCGCGAAGCCGAGGAACATGTTGGTCAGCGCCTTCGTGCTCGCGACGGCGACCTCCGGCCCGGCGTGCAGGTAGATCCCGCCGTCGCACTCGCGCGCGATCGCACTGCCGACCACGTTGACCAGGCCGATCACCCGCCCGCCCTTGCGCCGGATCTCCTGCACCGCGAGGAGGGTGTCGATGGTCTCGCCCGACTGGCTGACGGCGACGTAGAGCGTGTCCGGCTCGATGATCGGGTTGCGGTAGCGGAACTCGCTGGCCGCCTCCGCGTCCGCCGGGATCCGGGCCAGCTCCTCGACCAGGCCGGCCCCCATCTGGCCGACGTAGTACGCCGAGCCGCAGCCCAGGACCTTCACCCGGCGGATCGCGCGGGTCTCGCGGGCGTCCATGTTGAGCCCGCCGAGGTGCGCGGTTCCGAACCGCTCGTCGAGCCGCCCACGCAGCACCCGTTCGGCCGCCTCCGGCTGCTCACCGATCTCCTTGTGCATGTACGACGTGTGCTCGCCGGCGTCGTAGGCCTCTGGGTCGACGTCGACCTTCGTGGCCCGCTTGTGGGTCGAGTCGAGGTCCTGGGTGTAAGTGGTGAAACCGCTGGCCGTGATCGTCGCCAGCTCGCCGTCGTCGAGGTGGGCGACCGTGGTCGTGTAGCGCACCAGCGCCGCGAGGTCGGAGGCGACGTGCATCTCCCGCTCGCCGACGCCGATGATCAGCGGGCTCCCGTTGCGGGCCACCACGATCCGGTCCGGGGAGGCCGCGTGCAGCACGGCGATGCCGTAGGTGCCGTCGATCATCCCCAGCGCATCGGTGACCCTGGCCTCGAGCGTGTCGGCCCCGGAGCGGGCGACCAGGTGGGCGATCACCTCGGTGTCGGTGTCGGAGGCCAGCTCGACGCCGTCGTCGGTGAGGCGCCGACGGAGCTCGGCGGCGTTGTCGATGATCCCGTTGTGGACCACCGCGACCTCACCTGAGGTGTCGGTGTGGGGATGGGCGTTGGTGTCCCTGGCGGGTCCGTGGGTGGCCCAGCGGGTGTGACCGACCCCGACCTTGCCGCCGAACCGCTTCGGCAGTCCGTCGGCCAGGTCACGGACCCGGCCGGCGCGCTTGGACACCCGGATCCCGCTCCCGCCCAGGACGGCCAGTCCCGCGGAGTCGTAGCCCCGGTGCTCCAGCCGGGCCAGGCCCTCGAGCAGGAGCGGGGCGGCCTGCTGGCCGCCGATGTAGCCGACGATTCCGCACATTGGTTGCGTTTCCTTTCGTCTCAGCCATACACAATCCGGCGCAACTGCCGCTCGGTGAGCGGCGGCGCGGCCACCACACGGGCGGCCAGCTCCTCGGCGATCCGGGCGAAGATCTCCGGGTTCCTCGCGCCGTAGGTCTTCAGGTGGGCGTGGCGACGGCGCACGAACTCCTCCACCGGCTCCGCGTGGAACGCGACCACGTCCTCGATCACCCGGGCCGCCTCAGCCGGGGTCAACCCGGTGCTCGCCGCGATCCGATCCACGAGCTCCGGGTCCGCTGTCACGTCCGGAATCATCCGCCGCCCCGCTTCTTTGTGCAACTTCCTGCCCGATTCCGGGCAGATTCGCTGAAAATGGGTTGGGGGGCCCGTTGAGTGGGGGCTTCCCGACCGATGACTGGTGGCCTCGTGACTGTCAGGGATGATGAGCGCATGGCCCTCACCCCGCTCCAGCTGCTCGACACCGACTCCCTGATCGGGGAGGAGGACCGTGCCATCCGCGACACGGTCCGCAGCTTCGTCGAGGACAAGCTCAAGCCCGAGATCGCCGGGTGGTACGACGCCGGCACCGCTCCGGTCCGCGAGCTCGCGAAGGAGTTCGGGTCGATGGGGCTGCTCGGGATGCACCTCACCGGCTTCGGCTGCGCGGGCACCAGCGCAACGGCGTACGGCCTGGCCTGCATGGAGCTCGAGGCCGGCGACTCCGGCCTGCGCTCGGTCGTGTCGGTGCAGGGAAGCCTGGCGATGTACGCGATTTGGAAGCACGGCTCGGACGCCCAGAAGGACGAGTGGCTGCCGAGGATGGCGACCGGCGAGGCGATCGGCTGCTTCGGGTTGACCGAGCCCGACTTCGGCTCCAACCCCGGCGGCATGCGCACCCGGGCGGAGCAGGACGGCACGGACTGGGTGCTCACCGGCAACAAGATGTGGATCACCAACGGCTC
>DASSJR010000332.1:0-2033 GCA_035691135.1 Nocardioides sp.
CCCCCAGCCGGGATCGGCGGGGGGTCCGGGCCAGTTTACGGCGCAGGTGTGACGGGCATCCTGTTGCCTCAGACACCCTCGTCACGTAGGCACGACCCATGCTCCGAAGGACCTCGCTCTGCGCCGTCGCACTGCTGTGCGCGGTGGTGGGCGCCTGCTCGACGGAGGCACCGACGTCGGAAGGCCGGGAGCACGGCCAGGCCGCTGGAAGTCAGCCCGATGAATCTGCCAGTGCCTCTGCCAGCGGATCGGGCAACGAATCGGGCTCCGCGGCACTGAAGGGGCGGCCCGACCCCCAGCTCCCCGAGGAGCTGTCCCGGGCGCTGGAGGACGAGCCGGCCGAGGCCAGGTCGGCCGGCCAGGTGGTCGACCAGATCGTCGCGGCCGAGCGGGCCATCGCCGACCCGCACACCCGGCCCGCCGTGCTCGAGGCCGCCGGTCACCTGCAGCAAGTGGCCTACCGCGAGCTCGGGACCAGGCCCGCGTGGGACCACCGGGTCCGCGCGCAGCTCCCCCGGGACCTGGTCCGGGTCGTGCGCGACAACGTCGCCGCCCGACGCGCGTTCCGCTCGATGCACCCGCAGTCGCCATCCAACCTCAGCGACGAGCTGCCCGCCTGGCGGATCGTTCCCCCCGCGCCGGCCCGCACGCTGCGGGCGGCGTACGAGGATGCTGAGCGCCGCTTCGGCGTGGACTGGAACTACCTCGCCGCGATCAACCTCGTGGAGACCTCCCTCGGCCGGATCCGGGGCACGTCGGTGGCCGGAGCCCAGGGGCCGATGCAATTCATCCCCAGTACCTGGGACATCTACGGCCGGGGCGACATCAACTCCGCCCATGACTCGATCATGGCGGCGGGCCGGTTCCTGCGGGACCAGGGCTTCACCGAGCCGGGCGGACGGTCCGAGGCGCTCTACAGCTACAACAACTCCTCCGCCTACGTGCGCGGGGTCACCCTGCTCGCCGAGCTGATGAAGCGGCGGCCGCGCGCCTTCGACGGCTACTACCACTGGCAGGTCTACTACCTCACCCAAGAGGGCAGCGTCCTGCTCCCCGAGGGCTACCAGGCGACCAGGCCGATCCCGGTCGAGCGGTGGCTCGCCCACCACGGGTGACGCCGGGTCAGGCGTCGAGCGGAAGGTCGCGCTCGACGGTGATGCTCGTCTGGCGCGTGACGTACCCGAGACGTTCGTTCAGGCGGATCATCGGCGTATTGCCGGCCTGCGTCCACGTGTAGAGCTCCCGCAGGCCCGCGGCCGCGGCGTACTGCAGGGTGCGGCGCTTGAGGTGGGCGGCGATGCCGTGGCTGCGCCAGTCCCGGCGTACGGCGGTGAGCGCGTTCTCGGCACGTTCGGGCTGGTCGGCGTCCCGGCTGAGCCCGGCGCAGCCGATCACCTCACCTTCGTGCACCGCCAGGAACACGTGGTCGCCGCGCCAGGAGGTGTTCCACTGCTCGGCGGTGATCTCCAGCGGAGCGTGGAGGGCGAAGTCGGCGAGCACCTCGGTGCCGAACCGGTCGTAGGACTCGGCCCACAGCTCCGGGTACTCGTCCAGCGTCACGACCTTCACCCCACCCGGCAGGGCGGAGGGCGGCGTCTCCTCGCCCACCGAACGAACCTGTTCGACCTCCCGGTCCACCTCGGCGAACCCGAAGCGCTCGGCGAACGCCAGGGACCCGGCGTCGTCGACCCGGCTGCGCAGCGACGGCACGCCGAGACCGGCGCAGTGGTCGGCCAGCGTTCGCAGCAGTGCGGTGCCCACGCGCCCTCGGCGATGCTCAGCCGGGACCCGCGGGAGGACGAACCCCCCGCCGGCCGTCTCCGACCGGTCCGCCAGACCGGAGCCGACGACGGTGCCGTCGGTGCGGGCCAGCAGCATCAGCCGGCTCGGTGAGTCCTGGGCACGCAACTCGGCGACGGTGGCGGTCCGCTCACTCGGCTCGACTTGGATCCGGACCGCCCGCCACGCGTCGTAGTCCTCGTCGGTGACGCAGGCGGAGAGCTGCACGGATCAGTCGGTGCCGTTGCGCTTCA
>DASSJR010000333.1:0-2191 GCA_035691135.1 Nocardioides sp.
GCGACCACCTGCCATCCGGCGCCGGACGCCTGCTCGGCGGTGCTGCCCGCCAGCCCGGTGATGCCGGAGTTGTTGTAGACCTCGACGTAGACCTTGCCGCGCTCGACCACCGGCTCGGCCTTCTTGATCGCGGGCGCCTTGCGGTGGGGGATCTTCTGGCGCGGGGGCGGCGCCGTCTCGCTGGGCTGCGTCTTCTCGGGCTGCGCGACGGTGGTGACCTCGCGCTCGGAGGGCGCGTCGGACTGGGTCGCGACGTAGGCCACCCCGGCCATGGCGACCGCCACGACGCTGAGCATCACCACCGGCGAGGGGAAGACCACCCCGCGCTCGTTGCGGGCCCGCATGTCCTAGAGCTCGAAACCGAGTCGACGAGCCGAGCGCTGGCGCTGGCGGGCCGCGCGGAGCCGGCGCAGACGGCGGACCAGGAGCGGGTCGGCTTCGAGGGCCTCCGGGCGGTCGATGAGGGCGTTGAGCACCTGGTAGTAGCGGGTCGAGGACATGTCGAACTTCTCGCGGACCGCGGTCTCCTTGGCGCCGGCGTACTTCCACCACTGGCGCTCGAACTCGAGGATCTCGCGGTCGCGGTCACTGAGGTGCGGACCGGTCGCGGTGTCCTGGCCCTGGCCGTAGCGTGCGTTCGCGGCGTCCATGAGCATTTCTCCCCGAAGTTTGGTGCTGGTGTCGGGGCAACTGTAGGTGACGAACCACAACGATGTCATTCAACCCGCCAGATGTCCGCGCACATAGGGTGGGCACGTGCCCAAAGCCGCGAACCTCGTCATCGTCGCCAACCGGCTGCCCGTCGACCGCGTGGAGGAGGAGGACGGGTCGACCAGCTGGCGGCGCTCACCCGGCGGGCTGGTGAGTGCGCTGGAGCCGGTGATGCGTTCCAACAACGGCACCTGGATCGGGTGGCCCGGGGGTACGGACACCGATCTCGAGCCGTTCGAGGAAGGCGGGATGAAACTGGTCCCGATGTCGCTCTCGGCCCAGGAGATCGAGGAGTTCTACGAGGGGTTCTCCAACGGCACGCTGTGGCCGATCTACCACGACGTGGTCGCCAAGCCGGAGTTCCACCGCGAGTGGTGGGACGCCTACGTGAACGTCAACCAGCGCTTCGCCGAACGAGCGGCGGACGTGGCGGGCAAGGGGGCGACGGTCTGGGTGCACGACTACCAGCTCCAGCTGGTGCCGCAGATGCTGCGTGACCTTCGTCCCGACCTCCGGATCGGCTTCTACCTGCACATCCCGTTCCCGCCCAACGAGCTGTTCCAGCAGCTCCCCTGGCGCCGGCAGATCCTCGAGGGGCTGCTCGGGTCTGACCTGGTGGGCTTCCAGCTGCCCGGCGGAGCCCAGAACTTCGTGCGCCTGGTGCGCCAGCGGGTCGGCCACAAGACCCACCGCGACCTGGTCTACCTGCCCGACGGCCGCACCGTGAGGGCGGCGGCTTTCCCGATCTCGATCGACACCAAGGGCTTCGAGGAGCTGGCCCGCTCCGACGACGTCGGCAAGCGGGCGACGGCGATCCGGGAGGCCCTCGGCGAGCCGAAGAAGGTCTTCCTCGGCGTCGACCGGCTCGACTACACCAAGGGGATCATCGCCCGGCTGCGCGCGTTCAGCGAGCTGATCGAAGACGGCGATCTCGACGTCGAGGAGGCCGTGTTCGTCCAGGTGGCGACACCCTCGCGGGAGCGGGTCGAGCAGTACCGCATCCTGCGTGACGAGATCGACCGCCTGGTCGGGCGCGTCAACGGCGACCTGGGGCGGATCGGCAAGCCGGCGATCTCCTACCTCCACTCCTCCTACCCCCGGGAGGAGATGGCCGCGCTCTACCGGGCCGCCGACATCATGGTGGTGACGCCCTACCGCGACGGCATGAACCTGGTTGCGAAGGAGTACGTCGCCTGCCGCTTCGAGGACGACGGCGCGCTGGTGCTCTCGGAGTTCGCCGGGGCCGCCAGCGAGCTGCGACAGTCTTGGCTGGTGAACCCCTACGACATCAACGGCATGAAGTCCGCGCTGCTCGAGGCCTACCACGCCGACCAGAAGGAGACCAACCGCCGGATGAAGGCGATGCGCAAGACGGTCCTCGCCAACGACGTGGTGGCCTGGGCCAACAGCTTCCTCGAGGGGCTGTCGGCCGAGCGGCCCTCGCACGGCAAGCAGGTCCGGCCCGCCACCCGGTCGTGAG
>DASSJR010000334.1:0-3716 GCA_035691135.1 Nocardioides sp.
ACGAAGTTCGCGGTCGACGGGTTCAGCGACAGCCTCCGCGTCGAGCTCGCGCCGTTCGGGATCGACGTGGTGATCGTCCGACCCGCCGGCATCCTCACCGAGTGGAACCAGATCGCCCGCGACGGCCTGCTGGAGAGCGCGCGGGGCGGCGCCTACGAGCAGATGGCCGAGTCCGCGGCCCGGCGGCTGGCCAGCGTCGACAACAAGGTCCTCTCCAGCGGCCCGACGACGGTGGCGAAGACGATCGTGAAGGCCGCGACCACCTCGCACCCGCGGTCGGCGTACGCCACCGGGCGCGGGGCCCGGATGGTGATGGGGTCCCGCCGGCTGCTGCCGGACCGGGCCTTCGACGCGATCCTGACCCGGGCCTACCTGCGCGGAAAGGGATAGGGAGACACGCCCTCAGATTCCGGACGCCTTCTCCAGCGCCTTGACCTCGTCGTCGAGGTAGGTCAGCAGCCGCTGCAGGTGGGGGACGGTGCGTCGGCATCCGGTCAGGCCGAAGCACATCAGGCCGTCGTAGGACGTGCAGGTGATGTTGAGCGCCATCCCGTTGATCGGGATCGACAGCGGGTAGGTGCCGAGCAGCTGCGCGCCGTTCCAGTAGTGCGTCGAGCGGGGGCCGGGAACGTTGCTGATGATCAGGTTGTACGGCGGCCGCACGATCCCCTGCATCCGCAGGATCGGGCCGAGGATGGCCGGCGCCTGGCCGATCGCGCTCATCGCCATGATCTGGGCCGGCGTCATCGACGACAGGCCCTCCTTGCCGTCGCGCATCGACTCGTGGATCGACTTGAGCCGGTCGGCGGGGTCGTGCAGGTCGCTGCCGAGCCGCGCCATGACCGCCCCGACCGCGTTGCCACCCTCGGAGGACGCCAGGTGCGACTCCTTGGCGTTGAGTCCGACCGGCACCATCGCGACCAGGGTGGAGTCGGGGAGCGCGTCGAGCTCGAGGAGGTAGGTGCGGATCGCGCCGCTGCACATCGCGAGGACGACGTCGTTCAGCGTCGTACCGGTCGCCTTGCCGATGGCGCGGAGCCGCTCGATCGGCCAGTCCTGGGCGGCGAAACGGCGGGACCCGGTGATCTGCTGGTTGAACATCGTGCGGGGGGCGTAGAGGGAGACCGCCGAGGTCTCGTTGCGCAGGCCCTTGGTGATCGTCTTGACCAGCGCGCCCGGCATGCCGGCGGCCTCGGCGGTGATGCCCAACGCCGAGCGGACGGCCTGGACCGGGACCTCCGTGAGGCTCCGGTCGGCACTGTCCTTGGAGACGCTCTTCTTCGCGGTGGCGTCCGCGGCCCACATCGGCGGCATGCCACGCTTGCGGCCATCGGTGGTGAGCACGCTCTGCAGCAGCCGCATCGCGGAGATGCCGTCGACGAGGGCGTGGTGGGTCTTGGTGTACATCGCGACCCGGCCGTCGCGCAGGCCCTCGATGATGTGGGCCTCCCACAGCGGCCGCTCCCAGGCGAGCCGGGTGCTGTGCAGCCGTGAGCAGAGCTCGAGCAGCTCGCGCACCCGGCCGGGCTTGGGCAGTGCGCTGTGCCGGACGTGGTGCTCGATGTCGAACTGGTCGTCGGGCTTCCACACCAGCTGGCCGCCGGTGCGGATCGAGCGGTAGGGGTGCTTGAGGAACAGCGGTGCGATCTCGTCGACGTCGAGGGAGGACTCGTACAGCTCGCGTACGAAGTTGCGGCCGGCGCCTTCGGGCTTCTTGAACAGCTGCAGCCCGCCGACGTGCATGGGCATGTGGCGGTTCTCGGCGTACAGGAACCCGGCCGACGTCGGATCGATGGGATTGACCACCGGTCCCCCTTCCCTGGTGAGGTCACCCGATCCTTGCCGGTTCGGCGGGGTGTCACAACCCTGGGCTGCGCCGACCCACGTTCCATCCACACCCTGGCCTCCCGCGGACCCTCTCCACAGCGGGCCGTGCGACCGGCTCGTCTGGTCCCTGCCCGCGCCTAGCGTCCTGATGCACCGGATGGTCCGGGTGTGTGCGTCAGGAGGAGTGGTCGATGAAGAGGTACCTCGTGGGAGTGGCGGTCGGAGCGGTCGCGCTGGTGGTGGGGAGCGTGGGCACCGCGCTGGCCCTGCCGGCGGAGACGTGGGTGCCGCCCGGCGACACCATCGTGCGGGTCACCGGCAACGCCGAGGAAGGGTTCGGGATCGAGCACTACGACGGGACCGGGTTGTTCCCGCCCACCCTGTCCGAGGCCCTGGCCGAGTGCGGCGAGTACGACACCAAGGTGGCGCGGGTGCGCTGCCGCGCCGAGGTCCGCACCTGGTACCGCGACCTCGCCGACATCAAGGACGCGCTGCGGCTGGCGCGGCAGTCCGGCTGAGGAGGGGGGCCGCTCTGGCAGGATCGGCCGCATGCAGTCGTGGGTGCTGCACGTCGATCTCGACCAGTTCATCGCGGCCGTCGAGGTCCTGCGGCGGCCGGAGCTCGCCGGCCGGCCCGTGGTCGTCGGCGGCCGCGGCGACCCCACCGAGCGCGGGGTGGTGTCCACGGCGTCGTACGAGGCCCGTGAGTACGGCGTCGGCTCCGGTATGCCGCTGCGGCTGGCCGCGCGCAAGTGCCCGGACGCGGTGTTCCTGCCGGTCGACGCGCCGGTCTACGAGGCCGCGTCGGCGCAGGTGATGGCGACCCTGCGCGCCCTGCGCTGGGCGGGGACGCCGGTGGTCGTCGAGGTGCTGGGCTGGGACGAGGCGTTCCTGGCGGCGGCACCGGTGGAGGGGGTGGGGGGAGGGCCCCTGTGGCCGGGCGATCCCCGTGAGTTCGCGGCCCAGATCCAGGCGGAGGTGCTGGCGGCCACCCAGCTGCACTGCTCGGTGGGGATCGGCGACAACAAGCTGCGGGCCAAGATCGCGACCGACTTCGGCAAGCCGCGAGGAATCTGGCAGCTGACGGAGGCCAACTGGTTCGAGGTGATGGGCGACCGCCCCACCGAGGCGCTGTGGGGGATCGGCCGGAAGACGTCGAAGAAGCTGGCCGCGCTCGGCATCGACACCGTCGCCCAGCTGGCCGCCTCCGACGCCCGGATGCTGGCCGACGCGATCGGGCCGACGATGGGGCCGTGGTACCACCGGCTCGGCCGGGGCGTCGACACCAGCCCGGTCGACGCCACCCCGTGGGTCCCGCGGGCCCACGGCCGGGAAGAGACCTACCAGAGCGACCTCGAGGACTGGGCCGACGTGGAGGCGGAGGTCCGCACCCTGACCGGCCGGGTGGCCGAGGACATCGCCCGGGAGGGCCGGCCAGCGGCCCGGGTCGGGATCAAGGTCCGCTACCGACCGTTCTTCACCGTCAGCCGCAGTCTGACCCTGCCCGCGCCCACGTCCGAGGTCGACGTCCTGGCCGACGCCGCAGTGTCGCTGCTCGACCGGGTGGAGCACGACCGTCCGGTGCGGCTGCTCGGGGTGCGCCTGGAGATGACCGAGCCTCCGGGCGGCTACTAGGGCGTGACCTCGAGCGAGGCCGGCAGCTCCTGGACCACCGAGTCGACGACGGCCACCAGGTCGCCGCCGCTCTCGTCGGCCACGGCCCGCTGCCGCTGGTACGACGCCCCGTGCCGCGGGATGTCCTCGACCGCGCGCAGCTCGTCGGGGCAGCCGAGCCTGCGGGCGACTGGCTCCAGCCGCTCCAACAGCTCGTGCAGGTCGTCGGTCATCATCCGCTCGCGGCAGGCCGAGTCGAGGATGATCTCGGCGTC
>DASSJR010000335.1:0-9704 GCA_035691135.1 Nocardioides sp.
CACGCCCGCGACCCGCTCACCGACCTGGTAGCCCTCCGGGCCGGACACTACGGTGCCCGCGAAGTCGACCCCGAGCGTGAACGGCGGGTCGGGCTTGAGCTGGTACTCCCCCTTGCTCAGCAGGAGATCGGGAAAGGAGACCCCCACCCGGTGCACCTCGACCAGGACCTCGTCGGGACCGGGCGCGGGGTCGTCGACCTCGACGACCCGGACTCCGTCCGGTCCGGTGGGCGTGGTGACCTGTACGGCGCGCATGTGCGCGAAACTACGGGAGCCGAGCGTGCCCGATCTAGGCGGGGTTGACCACCGAGCTCAGCTCGAAGTGCATGGGGTCGGTGTAGTTCCAGTCGCCGCCCCAGGCGAATCCCCACTTCTTGAAGATCGCCACCACGTCGCGGTTCATCTCGCCCGGGGTGCCGCGCTGGTTGCCCGGGACGTTGAAGTCCATGGCCAGCCCGAAGGAGTGGTTTGAGAGCACGCTGGTGCCGGCGATGAAGCGTGGGTAGTAGCAGCCGGCGTACTCGTCGGGATGGAGGGCGCCTGCCAGCCCGCGGCTGACGACCTCGGCAAGCGCAGCACGAAGCTGGGGGAAGATCGCCCGGTTGCAGGTCATCGGGCCGATGATCGGCATCACCTCGGTGGTGATGTGGGTGGCGACCCAGGCCGGGTCAGGGGCGATCCGGCCGCCGCCGATCACTGTGTAGTTGAAGGTGCCGACCACGTCGGCGGCAGAGCCCGAGGTCAGGACGGCGGTCTGGGCGGCGTCGGGGTCCAGGCCGAGGCGGGCCGCGATGCCGAGGTTCTGGATCGAGGCCTCGTTGCCGACGATCTTCTCCAGCGGCTTCTTGACCGACTCGGGTGAGTGCCCGCCGGTCGAGAGGAGTACGGCGTTGCCGAGCTCCATGTCCAGCTTCTCGGCCCACTTCTCGTTGACGACCGCGTCGATGCGGATCGTCTGGGGCACGTAGGCGCCGATGTGGATCGAGGGAGCGTCCTCCTCCGAGCCCAGCGCGATCTCGCCGTCCTTGTTCTGGAAGCGCTTGCCGAGCGCCGGCGTGATCGAGATCTCGCCACCCGCAACCCGGTCCCAGACCGGCTGCAGCTGCGCGATCTCGGTGGGGGCGAACCGCCGGAAGCTGCCGGGGTCGACGGCGGCAACGTTGAGCGCACGGTTCTCGATCACCACGTTGCCCAGGCCGAACGTCTCCATGGCGGCGACGTTCTTGACCTTCTTGATGCGCTCGATCAGCGAGTCGCTGAGCGGCTTCTGGTTGAAGATCAGCACGTCGGCCGTCTCCACCGGGTCCTTCATCGGACCGGGAGGTTCGACGGCCAGGTCGGGGTCGGCGACCGGGGCCGCCTTCGTGGTCTCGGGAGCGCTCGGCTTCGTCGCGGTGGTTGTCGGGTCGGAGCTCTGGGCGGCGGTGGCCGACGGTGAGTCGGGAGAGGAGGAGTCGTCGGGACCGCAGGCGGAGACCGCGGCCAGCACCATGGCGGCCGCGAGGACACGGAGCACCGGTGACCCTCCCACGGGCCAAGCGTAGGCGGGGACGGCAACGTGGTGCCCGGTCGTCCCGAATCCGCGGTCCAGACCGGAGTGGCCTAGAGGTCGTGGATCGCGGGGACGAGGGAGCGCCCCAGGTCCTGCACGAACCCGACCGGGTTGTCGCCCAGGTGCATCACATGGACCTCGCTGACCCCGACGTCGGCGAAGCCGCGCAGATGGTCGATGAGCCCTTGATCGGCCGGGTCCAGGGGCCCGGACCAGAGGATGGTCTTGGCGATCGCGTCGTAGTCGGTGCCCTCGGTGTCGCAGTGGCGGCGCAGGACATCCAGCTTCTGATGGACCGCGGCCGGCCCGCCGTCGGCGTTGGCGAAGAGGTTGCAGGCGTCGGCGTACTTCGCGACCAGGCGCAGTGTCTTCCGCTCGCCGCCTCCACCGATCATGATCGGCGGTCGCCGCGCCGGGGCCGGCGAGTTCACCGGACCGCCGAGCCGGTAGTGCTTTCCCTCGTACGGCGTGCGGTCGCCGTCGAACATCTGGTGCACGACCTGCAGGGTCTCCTCCAGCCGCTCGAACCGTTCCGCCACCGGCGGGAACGGCACCCCGAGTGCCGAGTGCTCCTGCTCGTACCACGCGGCGCCGAGACCCAGCACCGCGCGACCCCCGGACAGCACGTCGAGCGTGGTGACGATCTTGGCCAGCAGGCCAGGATGCCGGTAGGTGACGCCGGTGACCAGGAGCTGCAGGTCGACCGTCGAGGTGTGGGCGGCCAGGAAGCCGAGGGTGGTGTAGCCCTCGAGCATCTGGCCTTCCGGGGGGCCCATGAACTCGAGCTGGAGGTAGTGGTCCATCAGCGACAGGTTGTCGAGGCCGGCGTCCTCGGCCGCGGCGCCGAAGGCGGCCACCGTCGGCCCGATGGCGCCCGGACCGCCCTCGAAGTCGAACTTCACCAGGTGCACGCCGATCCGCATGCCGACCAACCTACGCAGTCGCCTCGAGTACGTCGTTGCTGATCGTGAACCACGACACCAGCCCGCCAACGACCAGCATCCCCGCGCAGGCGACGAGCGCTGAGTGGTAGCCCGCGTCGAACGTCACCGGGTCGGCGTAGTCCACCCCGGCCAGTCCCACGGCCACCGGCAACACCGCGACCGCGAGCAGCGAGCCGATCCGGGCGATCGCATTACTGACACCGCTGGCGATTCCCGCGTTCCCCGTCGGCGCCGCGGCCAGCACCGTGGCCGTCAGCGGCGCGACCATCAGCGCCAGGCCCAACCCGAACACGGTGACCCCGGGCAGCACATCGCGCCAGTAGTCCACGTCGACGCCGATCGAGAGCAGCAGCAGCGTGCCGGCGCCCATGACGATCGGGCCCAGGGTCATCGGGATCCGTGGCCCGATCCGCGCGCCGAGGGCCCCACCCCTGGAGGCCAGGAAGACCATGCAGAGGGTGATCGGCAGGAGGGAGACCCCGGCCGCCAGTGCGCCGTACCCGCTGACGGTCTGCAGCTGCAGGACGACGAAGAACATCACGGCGCCGAGAGCGGCGTAGACCAACAGCGTCATCACGTTGGCCGAGCTGAAGTTGCGGCTGGCGAACAGGCCCAGCGGCAGCATCGGGTCGGGGTGTCGTGACTCGGCGACCACGAACCCCACCGACGCCGCGACGCCCACCACGAGGGCCGCCGGAGCGAGGAGGTCGCCGAACTGGATGAGGCCGTAGGTGAGCCCGGCCAGTGCGAGCGAGGCCAGCACCGGCCCGGCGATGTCGGCGCGTCCGCAGTGCGCGCGGTCCTGGCTCTCGGGGACCCACCGCACCGCGATCCAGATCGTGATCGCCGCCAGGGGCAGGTTGATCAGGAAGATCCACCGCCACGAGGCGTACTGGACCAGGATCCCTCCCACGAAGGGGCCCACGGCGGCCGCGATGGCGGCGAGCCCGGACCAGGCCCCGATGGCCTTCGGACGGTCGGCCGGCCGAAACGCGCCCTGGATCATCGCCAGGCTCCCGGGAGTCAGGAGGGCGGCACCGGCCCCCTGCAGGATCCGCGCCGCGATCAGCACCACCGGCGTCGGCGCGAGGCCGCAGAGCAGCGAGGCTCCGGCGAACGCGATGGTCCCGAGCACGAACATCCGGCGTCGCCCGAACCGGTCGCCGAGCCATCCGCCGAAGAGGATCAGGGAGGCGAGGGAGAGGAGGTAGCCGTTCGTGATCCACTGCAGATCGGAGAGGGTGGCCCCGAGGTCCCGGCCGATCGTGCGCAGGGCGACGTTGACCACGGTCGTGTCGAGGAGCGTCATCCCCGTGCCCAGGGTCGCGGCCGCGACGACCGCACGACCGGTCGGCGTACCCATCCGGATCGCCGCAGGTGCCGAGCTGCTCACGGGTCGAGCCTAGGCCGACGACCGTGAACCGGTCGGCCGTTGATCCGGTCAGCGCAGGACGCGGGTGGCGATCCAGGCGATGTCGGTGGCGGTCTGGTCGGGGGTCCCGGAAGGCTGCATCACGTGGCTGAGCACCACCCGGACGACCATGTCGATGGCGGCGTCCAGCTGGGCGGGGTCCAGCGGCACGTCGTACGGCGTCACGCGGTCGGCCACGACCACCTTCGCGGCTGCGAGCAGAGAGTGCGCGTGGGTCGTCAGCAGCGGCAGCAGCTCGGTGTCCGCGCCGTGGGTGGCCGAGACCACTGCGTGAAGCAGGCGGTTGTCCTGCGCCAGCTCGAGCACCCCGCCTGCGGCCGCCCGGATCGCCTCGGGCAGGTCGTCGGGGTGCCGGTCGAAGGCGGACTCGACGGCCGCGAGGAAACGCTCGAGCTCGGCGAGGATCATCGCTTCGGCCAGCGCGGGCTTGGTGCCGATCTCGTTGTAGACGGTCTGCCGACTCACGCCCACCCGGTCGGCCAGGCGCGACATCGTCACATGGGCCCAGCCCTCGGCCGTGGTCAGCTCGACGGCGGCCGCAACGATCCGCTGCCGCAGGGAGATCGAGACGGCGGCCGGCATAGGCGCCAGTCTAGGGAGTCCGCCAGGGGTCAAGGTGCGAAGGCGCCCGGCGCGGAGCCCCGATCACGGGAACCAGGCCCTGCACAGCCTCCGGGGTTTCGAGGCTCGTCGCTGACGCTCCTCGCACCTCAACCACCGTCCGGGGCTGGGCTCTGCCAAGTTCCGGAGGCTGAGGTGCGCAGGGCCCCGACCGCGGCAAGCGCCGGGCCCGACGGTTCAGCCCTCGAGGCTGAGGGCCAGCGCCGGGCACGACTCCGTGGCGGCGGCCAGCTCGCGGCGGTGCCCCTCGCCGGGCGTCTCGTCCAGGACGTGCAGCACGTCGTCGTCATCGAGCTCGAAGAACTCATGGGCCATCGCCTCGCACATGCCGTGCCCCTCGCAGAGATCACGGTCGACCACGATCCGCATCAGCGCATCACCTGCTCGACGGGCACGAAGTCCGACTTGTCGCGTACGCCGCAGTCCGGGCAGCACCAGTCGTCGGGGATCTCGGCCCAGCTCGTGCCCGCCGCGAAGCCCTCGCGCTCGTCGCCGGTGTCGACGTCGTAGGTGTAGCCGCACCCGGGACACCGCGCCGCCGGGACATCGTCCTCGCCGAGCCGTCGCGAGTTACCGCCCGACGCGGAGCGAGGAGTGGTAACTCGCGCCGGCTCGCCGTACTTGGCCAGCAGCCTGTCCCTCTTACGGGGTCTGATGTTGGCCCGGCTCAGGTCTCCGTCGAAGTGGGCGAGCACCCGCGGGTCCATCACCCGGCGCCAGACCGCGGGCACGATGGCGAGCACGATCATGCCGGCGTACCCGGTCGGCAGCACGGGTGACTCCTCGAAGTCGCGCAGGGACTGGTAGCGGCGGGTGGGGTTGGCGTGGTGGTCGCTGTGCCGCTGGAGGTGGTAGAGCAGCACGTTGGTGGCCACGTTGTTGGAGTTCCAGCTGTGGCTGGGGTCGACCCGTTCATAGCGCTGGCGCTCTCCCGACCCGACCTTCTGCCGGAGCATGCCGTAGTGCTCCATGTAGTTGACGACCTCGAGCAGCGAGAAGCCGACGACCGCCTGGATCAGGAGGTACGGCGTGATCCCCACGCCCAGCCAGGCGATCAGGCCGCCCCAGAGCACCGCGGACATGAGCCACGCGTTGAGGACGTCGTTGCCGATCCGGAACGGGTGCTTGCCCCGCCGGGCGATCCGGCGCTTCTCGAGCCGCCAGGCCGACTTCAGCGACCCCCAGACCGTGCGCGGCCAGAACTGGTAGAAGTTCTCGCCCATCCGGCCGCTGGCCGGGTCCTCCGGGGTGGCGACGCGGACGTGGTGGCCGCGGTTGTGCTCGATGTAGAAGTGTCCGTAGAAGCTCTGGGCCAGCGCGATCTTCGAGAGCCAGCGCTCGTGGCTCTCCTTCTTGTGGCCGAGCTCGTGCGCGGTGTTGATGCCGATCCCGCCGATGCAGCCGATCGAGATGGCGAGGCCGATCTTGTCGAAGGTGCTCAGGTCGCCCTGCAGGCCGAGCGGGTCGCCGTTGGCGAGCACCCAGAAGGCACCCACGAAGCCGACGTACTGGATCGGCAGGAAGAGGTAGGTGATCCACCGGTAGTAGCGGTCCTGCTCCAGCGCCTCGATCACGTCGTCGGGCGGGTTGGAGCGGTCGAGCCCGGTCATCAGGTCGATGGCGGGGACGATCACCAGGATCACCACGGGGCCGATCCAGAGGAACCCGCCGAACCCGGTCGCGGCCCACAGGCCGTAGCCGATGAAGGCCAGCGACGGTACGACGAGCCCGATCAGCCACAGGAAGCGCTTCTTGTCCCGCCACTGCTCGGTCGATCCGGTCGGGACCGTGCCAGCCGCTGATCGATGACGGGCGATCTGGTCGGTCATTCGGGGTCAGCCTGCCCTTCGGCGTCTAGCGTCCAGATGGTTTACACAACCATAGAGTTTGTAAACCGGTCTGGCAAGGCCCTCCCCCAAAAAGCCGCTGACCCGCCCGAGAGTCTCGGGCGGGTCAGCGGCCTGTTGCGTCAGTTGCGGGCGGGTCAGCTCACTCGGGGTAGCGGGTCGCGTCGACCTTCGCGTGGTAGTGCCGACCGGCCTTGCCGCCGGCCATGGCGGTGAGCGCGGTCACGACGAGCAGCACGACGCCGGCGATGACGGCGCCGATCCCGGCGTCATTCGGAGCGTTGATGTCCGGGGGGTTCACCCGGTCGAGCACGTTGTACTGCTCACCGAAGACCAGGCCGATCACGACGGCCAGGATCGTCACCAGGAGGCCGACGATCCACACGGCCAGTCCCTGGCGGCCGCCGTCGAAGCGCGACATCCGTCCGGCGACGTAGCCGCCGGCGTAGTAGGCGATCGCGAAGATCGCGATCACGATGATCGCGGCGATGAGTCCGGCGTTCGCCGTGTCCTGCTCGACGTCGGCCTGGGTCAGATTGACCTCCTCGCCGATCGCCGCCGCGATGGCGCTCGCGATGCCGGCCAGCAGCACGGTCATCGCCATCGCGACCAGCCAGCCGAAGAACGCCGCGCCCGCATTGGTGCCGCCGAAGCGCCGATGGGCGATGGTGCGGTTCTCGGCTCTGACCTCCGCGGCCGTCGGCTCATCGCGGTGAGTGGCTCCGTCTTCGGGATCCCGGGCGGTCCTGCGTCCGAACATCATTGCCTCCTGCTGCGGGGGTGAACGTAGGTCAAGGTACCGGCTGCGGCTTCCGGCAGGTGAGCGGCGTACCGACTACTCGACCGTCTTGCCGCTGATGGCGCTCGCGACGGCCTTCGGGACATCGGTGTTGAAGACCGTCGGGATGATGAAGTTCGGGTTGAGCTCCTCGTCCTTCACGACGTGGGCGATCGCCTCGGCCGCGCGCAGCAGCATCGCCACCGTGATCTCGGAGGCGCGGGCGTCGAGCAGACCGCGGAAGACACCCGGGAACGCGAGCACGTTGTTGATCTGGTTGGGGTAGTCCGAACGGCCGCTGGCCACCACCGCGGCGTACTGCTCCGCCTCCGCCGGATCCACCTCCGGGTCGGGGTTGGCCAGCGCGAACACCACCGCCTGGTCGGCCATGTCCGAGATCCACGTCGGGTCGAGCAGGCCCGGTCCGCTGACCCCGATGAACACGTCGGCACCGGTCAGCCCGGTGTGCAGGTCGCCTCGGACCTTCCGAGGGTTGGTGCGCGCGGCCAGCTCCGCCTTCGCCGGCGGCAGCGCGTCGTCGTCGGAGGACAGGCAACCCTCCCGGTCCCAGACGATCACGTCCGTGGCGCCGCCCGCGAGGAGCAGGGTGACGATCGCCGAGCCGGCCGCCCCTGCCCCGGCCACGACGACCCGGCTCTCGGGCAGCGTCTTCTTCACCACCCGCAACGCGTTGGTCAGTGCGGCCATGACCACGATGGCCGTACCGTGCTGGTCGTCGTGGAAGACCGGGATGTCCAGGCTGTCCCGGAGCCGTCGCTCGATCTCGAAGCAGCGCGGTGCCGCGATGTCCTCGAGGTTGATGCCGCCGAAACCGGGCGCGATCATCTCGACGGCACGGACGATCTCGTCGGTGTCCTGGCTGGCCAGGCAGATCGGCCACGCGTCGATGTCGGCGAACCGCTTGAACAGGGCGGCCTTGCCCTCCATCACGGGAAGCGCCGCACCCGGTCCGATGTTGCCCAGGCCCAGGACGGCCGACCCGTCGGTGACGACCGCGACGGAGTTTCCCTTCACCGTCAGCTTCGGCACGTCGTCGGGGTTCTGGGCGAGCGCCAGGCTGACCCGGCCGACCCCCGGCGTGTAGGCCATCGACAGGTCGTCGCGGTTGCGGAGCGGAACCTTGGAGTGGACCTCGATCTTGCCGCCGATGTGGAGCAGGAAGGTCCGGTCGCTGACCTTGTGCACCTCGACGTGCGGGACCTCGTCAGCGGCGGTGACCAGCTGCTCGGCATGGGAGGAGTCGCTGGCGGAGCAGGTGACGTCGAGGACCAGCCGCTCGTGGCTGGACTCCGCGACGTCGATGGCGGTCACGACTCCGCCGACCTTGGCGATGGCGGTGGCAACCGCTCCGACGATGCCGTGGTCGGGCGCGGTGTAGAGCCGCATGGTGATGGAGTACGACGACGTGGTGGCGGCCATACGTTCAGCCTGTCGTGATGGCGGGTTCGGGGGCAAGTGACTACGGTCTCGAGCATGACCAGCCTCGTGCAGGACAACCCGGACCTGAACCGCTTCGAGGTGTTCGAGGACGGCGAGCTGGCGGGCTTCTCGGACTACACCCGGTCGTCCGGCACCATCGCGATCACGCACACCGAGGTCGACGACCGGTTCGAGGGTCGGGGACTCGGGTCCGCCCTGGCCCGCGGCGTCCTCGACGCGGCCCGCGACGACGGTCTCGCGGTGCTTCCCCACTGCCCGTTCACGGCCGGCTACATCCGCAACCACCGTGACGACTACCTCGACCTGGTGCCGGAGGACAAGCGGTCGAGATTCGGTCTCTAGCGACCCCGACGGCGCCGGTCTATACCAAGGTGCGGACGCGATGTTTAGAAAGCGCGTCGGCGGAGCAGGATCAAGGACATGTTGATCATCGACAGCCTGATGGCCCTGATCGCCGCGTTCGTCGTCGTGATCCCGCTGGCGATGGCTCTGATGATCATCGGCTCGCCTGACCGCCGACAGCCCGCCAAGGCCGTCGTGCGCGTCGACGAGCCGACCGCGCGTCGGCCCCGGAGCTGAGCCCCCGAAGTCTCCGGGGCCGAACGTAGCCCCTCTCGCGCCGCAGCCGGCTAGAGAATGATCCGGCCGCGCACTTCTGCCGGCTGCTGGTAGCCGACCGCGTTCGCGTGGCCATCCAAAACGACCAGCACGTCCCGCTCTCCGGCATCGACCACGATCTCGTCACCGTCGATGCCCGTGACCTCCCCCCGGACGAGGTAGAGGTCTCCCTCGATCTGCTCGAGCACCGCGCCGGGCGGGCAGCGCTCGACATCGCCGATCGCGGCGATCCGGATCGGCAACGGGCGCGCGCGTCCCCGGTGCCGCCACGCGAGCAGCAGGATGGCCAGGATGATCGCGTCCGCGACGAGCGTGATGATCCAGCCGAGCGGGTTCCGGATCTGACCCTCCACGATGTGCGCCGCGGGCCTGGACTCGAGCACCCTGACGTCGACCGATCCCTCGGCGTCCGCCTCCTGGAAGACCTCCCGCTCGACCTGCGCGCTCCACG
>DASSJR010000336.1:0-4187 GCA_035691135.1 Nocardioides sp.
GACGGTCACCTCTGCCCGCGGCATGCGTGCCCGGCTCGCCCGGATGGGCACCCGGAGCCAGTCCGGCAACGCCGTGCTGGAGCCGCTGTTCCGCGCGGTGAAGGCCAACCACCCGAAGGCGGACCTGGCCCTGCTCGAACGTGCCTACCTGACCGCGGAGAAGATGCACGGCACGCAGATGCGCAAGAGCGGTGACCCCTACATCACCCACCCGCTCGCGGTCACCACGATCCTCGCCGACATCGGCATGACCGAGCCCACCCTCGTGGCCGCGCTCCTCCACGACACCGTCGAGGACACCCCCTACACCCTCGACGAGCTGCGCTCCGACTTCGGCGACGAGGTCGCCCGCCTGGTCGACGGCGTCACCAAGCTCGACAAGGTCAAGTACGGCGACTCCGCACAGGCCGAGACCATCCGCAAGATGATCGTCGCGATGTCACGCGACATCCGGGTGCTGGTGGTGAAGCTGGCCGACCGGCTCCACAACATGCGCACCCTGCGCTACGTCTCCCAGGCGTCGCAGGAGCGGACCGCCCGGGAGACGCTCGACATCTACGCCCCTCTCGCCCACCGGCTCGGCATGAACACGCTGAAGTGGGAGCTGGAGGACCTCGCGTTCGCCACGCTGCACCCCAAGATCTACGACGAGATCGTGCGGCTGGTGGCCGAGCGCGCGCCGTCGCGCGGGCAGTTCCTGGCCGAGGTGATCAAGCAGGTCGAGCAGGATCTCAAGGAGGCGAAGGTCAAGGCCACGGTCACCGGCCGGCCCAAGCACTACTACTCGATCTACCAGAAGATGATCCTGGGCGGCCGGGAGTTCACCGACATCTACGACCTGGTCGGCATCCGGATCCTCGTCGAGGAGGATCGCGACTGCTACTCCGTCCTCGGCGTCCTCCACTCGCGGTGGAACCCGGTGCTGGGCCGGTTCAAGGACTTCGTGGCGATGCCGAAGTTCAACATGTACCAGTCGCTGCACACCACGGTCATGGGCCCGCAGGGCAAGCCGGTGGAGATCCAGATCCGGACCTTCGCCATGCACCGCCGGGCGGAGTACGGCGTCGCCGCCCACTGGAAGTACAAGGAGGACGGTCGGGCCGGCATCGACACCGAGCGCCGCGGGGACATGGACGACATGACCTGGGTGCGGCAGCTGCTCGACTGGCAGAGCGACGTCGAGGACCCGGGGGAGTTCCTGGAGTCGCTGCGCTTCGAGATCAACCGGGCCGAGGTCTACGTCTTCACCCCGCGCGGTGACGTGATCGCCCTGCCCACCGGCGCCACTCCGGTCGACTTCGCCTACGCGGTGCACACCGAGGTCGGCCACCACACCATCGGCGCCCGGGTCAACGGCCGGCTGGTGCCGCTCGAGTCGACCCTCGACAACAGCGACGTGGTGGAGATCTTCACCTCCAAGGCGCCGACCGCCGGCCCGTCCCGTGACTGGCTCACCTTCGTGAAGTCGCCGCGGGCGCGGTCGAAGATCCGGCAGTGGTTCACCAAGGAACGCCGCGAGGAGGCCATCGAGCAGGGCAAGGAGCAGATCGCCCGGCTGATGCGCAAGGAGGGGTTGCCGCTCAAGCGGCTGCTCTCCCACGAGTCGCTCATGCTCGCTGCGGTCCACTTCAACCTCGCCGACGTGTCGGCCCTCTATGCCTCGGTCGGGGAGGGGAACCTCAGCGCCCAGGCCGTCGTACGCCGGGTCATCCACCTGCACGGCGGAGACCAGGGGGCGGAAGAGGACGCCTCCGAGGGCGTCACCATCACCGGACGCCGTACCCGGTCGAAGGCGGGCGGGGCCGGTGACGCGGGGGTCATCGTCAAGGGTGCCCCCGACGTGTGGGCCAAGCTGGCGAAGTGCTGCACGCCGGTGCCGCCGGACGAGATCCTCGGCTTCGTCACCAAGGGCGGGGGAGTGTCGGTCCACCGCACCGACTGCACCAACGCCGCCAGCCTGCGCAACAAGCCCGAGCGGCTGCTCGAGGTGGAGTGGGCGCCGACCGGGCAGTCGACGTTCCTCGTCAACATCCAGGTCGAGGCGCTCGACCGGGCCCGACTGCTGTCCGACATCACCATGGTGCTCTCGGACGCTCACGTGAACATCCTCAGCGCCAACCTGCAGACCACCCGCGACCGGGTCGCCAAGAGCCGGTTCACCTTCGAGATGGCCGAGGCCAAGCACCTCGACAACGTCCTCCGGGCCGTCCGCTCCGTGCCCGGCGTCTTCGACGCCTATCGGGTCACCCAGTGAGGTAGTCCGGAACGAACGGCAGGTACCTGGGCATCGATTTCCTGCGGATCGTTCCGGATTATCCGCCCCAACGCGGCCAGAAAGCGTCCCCAGGAGAGCTGGCGGCCCGCGCCTTCCACCATGCGCTCGCCAAGGGCGCGGGACCGGCGGCGGCCCCGGCCATCGTTTCGCGCCATGGAAGAGCAGCAATGGCAGCCGTGGTGCGAACGGCCCTCCGGCCTGGTCGTGCCGACCGCGATCGACCCGACCGGAGTCAGCGGACCGACCCGGGGACAGGCGGCTGGGCCGAGATTCCGGCAGACATCTCCGGGCCGCTACGTCCGCAGCACGGCGCCCGAGCTCGTTGAGCAGCGCATCCTCGAACAGGCTCATCGGCTGCACCGGTACGGCGCGGTGACGGCATGGGCGTCGCTTCGGTGGCGCGGCGCACACTTCTTCGACGGACACGATGCCGCTGGCAGCGTCCGTCCGGTGCCACTGGTGGGCCACAAGCTGCGTCCGGATCGCCGGGTCCACCTGACCCAGGACCAGCTCGCGCCCTCGGAATTCGTCGTCGTTGACGGGATTCCGTGCACGACGGTGCAGCGCGCCCTGTTCGACGAGGTCCGGCGTCTCGGCAGCTGGCGCGAGGCGGTCGTCGCGATCGACATGACAGCCGCCGCCGGGCTCATCTCCGTCAGGCTTTTCGCCGCGTACGTCGCGGAGCGCCCGGCCTGGACCGGCGTACCGTTCGTCCGCAAGGCGTTGCCCTGGGCCATCGATGAGAGTCGGTCTCCCCAGGAGACCCGGATGCGGCTGGTGTGGGTCGAGGACGCTGGTCTCCCTCCGCCGTTGTGCAACCAGCCAGTGTTCGACCTGGACGGCAACCTGCTGGGACTCCCTGACCTCTTCGACCCCGCCGCCGGCTGCGTGGGTGAGTACGACGGCGTCGACCACAAGGACGGTCGGCGCCACCAGAGAGACGTGGCGCGCGAGGCGCGCTTCCGCGACCACGGCCTGGAGTACTTCGAGGTCGTCGGCGGGGACCTGCGCAACCGCGCCATGGTGGCGGAGCGGATGCGCAATGCCCGGGCTCGGGCCAAGTTCCTCCCGCCCGAGTCCTGTGCCTGGACCCTGCAGCCTCCCGCCTGGTATCTCGTGCCGGAGTCACTCGACGAGCGGCTGATCCGCCTCGGCCTGGCGGACTCGCTGTGCAGCACCTGACTCAGACGCGTCGCCCAAGGGGGTAATCCGGAACGTTTCGCAGGCCCAGGGGCCTGGCTTACGTGCGAATCGTTCCGGACTATCCGAAATCAGCCCGAGTAGTCCGCGGCGGCCCGTCGGGCCATGTCGAGGAAGGCCTGGCGCGAGGCGAGATTCTCCTCGAGCTCACGCACCTTCTTCTCGTCGCCGGCGCTGCGGGCCGCGTCGAGCTCGGCCTGGATGCCGGCCAGGGCGGCCTCGAGCTTGGAGACCATGTCGCCGGCCCGCGCCGACTTCTCCGGGTCGGTACGACGCCACTGCTCCTCCTCGACGGACCGGATCTCCTGCTCGACCTTGCGGATCCGGCCCTCGAGCTCCTTGATCCGGTCCCGAGGCACCTTGCCGGCCGCCTCCCACCGCTCGGCGATGTCGCGCATCGCTGCCTTGGCGGCGTCGAGGTTGGTGACCGGCAGCAGGGCCTCGGCCTCGGCGAGCAGCCGCTCCTTGACCTCGGCGTTGGCCGCGAACTCCTTGTCCTGCTCGGCGGTGGCCGCGTCACGCGCGCCGAAGAACGTGTCCTGGGCGCCGCGGAAGCGCTTCCACAGCGCCTCCTCGACGTCGCGGGGCGCCGGCCCGGCGGCCTTCCACTGCTTCATCAGGTCCCGGAACCGACCCGCCGTGGGGCCCCACTCGCGGGAGTCGGCCAGCGACTCGGCCTCCTTGGCCAGCTTCTCCTTGACCACCCGGGAGG
>DASSJR010000337.1:0-11129 GCA_035691135.1 Nocardioides sp.
GGAGGAGATGCGGCCGGGCGACGTGTTCTTCCACAACGACGTCTACCGCTCCGAGGGCGGCATCGGGCACCTCCCCGACCTGTGCGTCACGGTGCCCGTGTTCGCCGACGAGCGCGTGGTGGCGTTCGTCCAGGCCTTCGGTCACCACGACGACATCGGCGGCGCGGTACCCGGCTCGATGCCCTCCTCGGCGACCAGCGTCTTCGAGGAGGGACTGATGGTGCCGCCGATCCGGCTCTGGGACGCGGGACGCCCCAACCGGGCGGCGCTCTCGATCATGACCCGCAACTCCCGGATGCCCGAGAGCCTGGCCGCCGACCTCGACGCCGAATGCGCGGCGTGCCTGATGGGGGCGCGGCGGCTCGGAGAGCTGTTCGACCGGTACGGCGTCGAGACGGTCGAGTCCTGCTTCGACGCGATCATCGACCGCACCACGACGACGTACCGGCGCGAGATCCTCGGCCGGATCCCCGTCGGCTCCTGGACCTGGGAGGACTACGCCGAGCACGACGGCGTCGAGGAGCCGAAGCTGCATCGCCAGCGGATCACGTTGACCCGGACGTCTGCCGGCGACCCCGAGGGGGAGCGGCTGGTGCTCGACTTCGACGGCACGGGTCCGCAGGCCAGGGGGCCGATCAACCACTGCGGGGACCACAGCGACGGTGTGTTCCTCAAGAAGTGGTTGGCGCCGATCCTGCGCAACCTCGCCGAGAGCCCCGAGCGGATGGCCGAGCTCGACGTCAACGAGGGCGTCGTACCCCTGATCGAGATGCGGTTCCCCGAGCCCGGGACACTGCTGACGCCGGTGTTTCCGGCACCGACCAACGCCCGCACGTTCGTGATCCTGCGGCTGCTGGGCGTACTGGCCGGCGTGGTCGCGAAGGCGGTCGACGGCCGGATGCCCGCCGACCAGGAGACCATCCGCTACACCGGGGTCTACGGCGATGACCTGGACGGACGGCCGTACCTGATGCGGGAGGTGCTTGGTGGCGGCTCCGGCGGGCGCCCCCATGGTGACGGTGAGGACACCATCCATGTGGTCCCCGACAGCCGGAACCTGCCGTCGGAGTTCACCGAGGCGCGCTTCCCGTTCCGGGTCGAGTCACTCGGCCTGGCCATGGACAGCGGCGGACCCGGCCAGCACCGAGGAGGGCTCGGCTACGAGAAGTGCCTGCGCATGCTGAAGGACGCCCACTTCATGTCGATCGCGGACCGGTCGATCCTGGCCTGCTGGGGGGTCAAGGGCGGGCGCGCCGGCAAGCCCTTCCAGGTGACGATCGATCCCGGGGGCCCGAACGAGCGCGAGGTCGACGCGCTCGCCGACGCCGAGCCGGTGCAGGCGGGTGAGCTGATCCGGATCCGCACCACGGGCGGTGGCGGCTGGGGCGATCCTTACGATCGTGACCCGGCCCTCGTCGTACGCGACGTCGTCTGGCGCAAGGTCTCCCCGGAGGCCGCGCTGGCGGACTACGGGGTGGTGCTCACCGGATCGCTGGACGCCGACGACCTCGGGTACGACGCCGATGCCACCGCCTCGCGTCGTGCGGGCCGATCCTCGGACGCCGCGCCCTTCTTCGACCGCGGTCCCGGGTATGCCCGGCTCGCCGGCGGTGCCACCGAGGCGGAGTTCGACCGGCTGTGAGCATCTCCGAGACCGACCTGGCCCACCTGCGCCGCTGCGTGGAGCTGGCTCGCGAGGCTTTGGACGACGGCGACGAACCGTTCTGCTCGGTGCTCGTCAGCGTGGCCGGTGACGTTCTCTTCGAGGACCGAAACCGGGTCAGGGACGGAGACGAGACGCGTCACCCCGAGTTCGAGATCGCCAGGTGGTCGGCCACCCACCTGAGCGTCTCCGAGCGAGCGGCGGCCACGGTCTACACGTCTGGCGAGCATTGCCCCATGTGCTCTGCCGCGCACGGCTGGATGCGGCTCGGACGGATCGTCTACGCCGTCTCTTCGGCGCAGCTGGGGGAGTGGCTCGCGGAGTGGGGCATTCCGCCGGCACCCGTCGCTGCACTGCCGATCGAGGCCGTGGTGCCAGGGGCCCGTGTCGAGGGGCCCGTCGCAGAGCTCGAGGCGGAGATGAAGGAGCTGCACCGGCATCGGTTTGCTGGCTGAAGCACTCAGGGCCCTCCCCGTTCGGCCTTCGCTCCTTTGGCACCGGCCGGTCCGGTCTTCGGCCGGCGGTACGAGGTGGCGGTCCGCTGTTGGTTGCGGCGGTCGGTCACGGGGCGGGGTCAACGGCATGTCGGGGCTGCGAAGATGCACTGTGGTCAAGTACGTGATCACCTCGCCGCGGTCGCTGGGGCGGGTCATGTGGTGGTACGGCGAGGACGACTTGTGGCCGGCGGCCCTCGAGCTGACTCCCGCGGCGGTGGCAGACCTCGCGCCACGGTTCGCCGACCTCCTGGCGGTTCCGGAGCGCATCGAGATCTTGTGGCCGGGTGCGCCGCTCGCGGATGCCCACCTCGTCCTGGGCACGATCGAGCACCTCGAGGGGAAAGCACGGCCAGCGGCGCGTCGCCACCGGCGTGGCGGACCCATGCCCGATGTACTCGACCTCAGCGAGGAGGAACGATGGAGGGACCCAGCACTGGTTGAGGTTCTCCGCCTGGTTGACGAGCGGGCCGGAATCCCATCCCCGACGACACCGCCCTGGCTTCGACCGAGACTGCACGGACGCTACGCGGGAGGGTGATCAGACCCGGGCGAGCACGGCGGTCAGCGGCTCCGGCTCCTGGCTGGGTTCCAGCGCGTCAGCCAGGAGCGCGGCGTACCGGGCCTTGCGACCGGACCTGGTGCCGATGAACCGCCGGAGCACGGCCTCGCGGGTCCAGTCCCGCTGGGCGGGCATGCCGGCCAGGAGCTGCAGCGACCTTGCCTCGCCCGCCGTCTCGATGACGCCCTCGACGGCCGGGACGCCGAGCGCGCGGATCAGCTCGTCCTCGAGGTCGGCCGAACACTGGTAGAACCCCAGCCGCCGCAACCCGTCAGGTTCGAGAGCGCTTCCCAGACCCGCCGCAGCGAGCCCCTTGCGCAGCTTGGCTTCCTCGGCAGCGTCGTAGAGGCCCGCCAGGGGTACGCCGAGCCCGTGCGGCCCGTAGCGGGACGCGAATGCTCGAGCGTTGGTGATCCCGTTCATCGCGACGACCTCGATGCCTTCGGCCGCGAGGTCGCGACCGCGGCGTCCGGCCAGGGTGAGCAACGCGACGCGGTCACTGTTCCCCTCGACCAGAACGACTGCGCGGAGCATGACCACCTGACCATTGGGTGGCTGGAGCGTCCGCAAGTCAACTGAGTTCGAGGGGATAGGGGAGGGAGCGGTAGCCGGTCGCTGGCAGGATTCAGGGATGCTCGGACGACTGCATCACCTCATCGTCGACTGTCCTGACCCGGCGGCTCTGGCCCGCTTCTACGCGGCGCTGCTGGGGCAGCCCATCACCTACGACAGCGACGACTTCGTGGTGGTCGCGGACAACGACACCACCTCTGGGCTCGGGTTCCAGCGCGCCGGCGATCTTCGACGGCCGACGTGGCCCGATCCGGCCATCCCGCAACAGATGCACCTCGACGTGATGGTGGAGAGCCTCGCCGAGGCCACTCCGCGGGTGCTGGAGCTCGGAGCCGTTCAGCTCGGAGAGGGGGTCTTCGCTGACCCGGCAGGGCACCCCTTCTGCCTGATTCCGCGGCCGGGGTGGGCCGAGCCCATCCTCCAGGAGCGCAACCCGAAATGAGTGAGTGCGGTGCACTGACCGTGGAGGTCAGCGCACCGCACTCGTTACTCGATGGTGCAGCTCGTTATCGGAGCGGTCAGCGCCCCCTCAACCTGACCGTGTTCGCGCGGATGTTGTCGGTGATGGTCAGCGTGGCTGCCGAAGCCCGCACCGGCGTGAACTTCACGTTGACCTTGCAGGCCTTCCCGACGCCAAGCGACAGGCCGGCCTTGCACGTCGACGACTTCATTATCGTGAAGTTCCTGGAACCCTTCAGTGTCACTCGTGTGATGTTGCGAGGGCCGGTGCCGAGGTTCTTCATCGTGACCGACCTGGTCGACACCCGGGCGGCATTGCCGAAGTTCAGGGTTGCAGGCAGCAACACTCGGTTTGCAGCGGCCAGCTTGCCCTGGATGACCCAGCTGGACGTGCTGGCTCCACCCGCGCTGGCGGTGGCGGCGGGCCCACCGACCCCAACAGTCGCCGGTTGCTCGGTCACGGCATTGCCGAGGTATCCCGCCGGCCGGTTTACCGCCGTGATCCAGTTGGTGATGTGGGCCAGAGGGTTGGTGGTCATCCTGCGGAAATCACAGGGAGCGATCGCGCAGCCGATGTCCTCCGTGAAGTTGATGTTCCTCACCGCGACCGGGTCGTCCGCGGTCACCGTGAACGTGCCGTACGGCGTGGTCACCGGGATGTCACCGGCACTGGCGGAGTGGCCACGAATGCGGACCCGATCGAAGGTCATCGGCTGTCGGGCGCTCATCCAGGCCGCCTCGGCCGCGAACTCGATGTCGAGGTTCAGGCCCGGGGCGGACAAGCTGGTGGTTGCTACGAAGTAGAAGCCTTCACCATCGGGACCGACACCCGGGCCGGGGCCGCCGGCGCCGTCGCTCTTCATGGTGGCGTTGCCGCACTTGGCGGTGCCGTCGACGCACAGCTGAAGAGCGACTCCGTTGTCGTCGGTGTAGTAGGCGGGGAAGCCGGCCCGGGTCGAGTCACGCGGACCGACAGCGGTCGAGTCGAGCGCCTGGGAGGGCGCCATGGCGGCGAGAGCTGTTGCCGCCGCGAGTACCGAGAGCGTGGCTGCGACCCCGCTCCGGACGGAAATGCTGGGGAGTTTCATGAGCTGTTCCTTCGTGAGGAGGATGGTGGAGCTGGTGTTGCCGGGGGCCTGTGCGACCCCCGGCAACGACTGGGTCAGACGGTCACCGGGGCGCCAGGGCCTTGACCGGCACCCGGTGGATCCCGGCGATGGTGTTGTCGTTGATCAGCAACCTCGCCGAGGTGGGCCGACGCAGCCCAGGTCGGTAGGTGATGTTGATCGGGCAGTTCGCACCCGACGCCAAGGACGTACGCGCTGCGCAACCGGTCTTGCTGAGCGTGAAGGTCTTCGCGCCGGCGAGGCTGATTCCCTGCAAGGCAAGGGGAGCGTTGCCCTGGTTCTTCAACATGACCGTGCGCTTGACGACGTTCGAGCTGTGGCCGAACATGACCGCACCCCTGGACAACACGGCCGCCGGACCGTCAGCAAGCTGGCCCATGATCGCGAACCGGGCGGTACTGCCGAGCCTCTTCCCCTTGCTGTTGAGCAGCACCAGGTTGTTGCGGAAGGTTCCGCCCTTGACCGTGGTGAGGGAGACGCTGTTGCCGAGGTACCCGACCGGGGCCCCAACTGCCCGAAGCCAGTTGGTCATCTTCGCCGCGCACCGCGCCTTTGCGCCGGGCGCCTGCGCGCAACCCAGGTCCTGGGTTTCGTTCACGGTGCGCACACCCGTTCCCACCGCGCTGAACCCCATCCGTCCGTACGGCGTGAGCAGTGTGTACTTGCCGGCTGGCAGGTCGCCGCGGATCCGGGTCCGGTCGAACACGATCGGCGTGACCGGATCCGCCCAGGCCGCCTCGTGTGCGAACTCGACATCAATGTTGCCGCGCGGTGATCGTACGGTCGCGGTGGCCATCCAGTAGAACCCTTCACCGTCACCGGCGACGGCCATGCCCGGTCCACCCGCGCCGTCACTGGCGGCGGTAGCGCCGCCACACCTGGCAGACCCATCGATACACGGCTGCAGCGAGATGCCGAAGTCATCTGTGTAGTGCGTCGGGAACCCACCGTTGGCCGCGTCGGCGGGTCCGATCCTGTTGAGGTTGAGTCCTTGTGCCGGGCCGCTCGCGGCCAGCGAGGCTCCCACCGCGAGCGCGGCGACGGCCGATGCAACAACTCGTCCTCGTGTGAATCGCCTCTGACGTGATTCCCGAGGCGTGCTTGTAGTTCCGTTGAGCCCCACGGCTCCTCCCTTCATCGAGCCGCGGGCTGAACCCCGAGTGGGCCCGTCTACACACGGCCGCTAGCGAAGAGTCACCCCGGGTCGTCAAAACTCTGCAAAAAGGATTTCCTTGAACCCCCGGGCAGAGCGGCGGACGATGGAGAGAACTGCTGCGCACCTGGAGTCGCGATGACCACAGCCGATGTCCTGCGCCACACCGTGGCGCACACGCACGAGAACCTGGCGGCCCGGCTCGACGGGGCGAGAGCGATGGCCGGAACGCGTGAGCAGCCACGCAAGGCGGTCGAGGACATCGACACCTTCCTGGCGATCGCCAGCCGCCACCTCGGCGCGGTCGACGCGGTGTTGCTGCCCGCCGTGCACCGGAAGGTGTCGCACAGCAACGGGCTGGTGCACGACTACGTTCACGCCGAGCGGGAGCTCGAGGTGACGCTGTCACACGTCAAGGCGCACGCCTATGGCTCGACGTTCGAGTCGGGCTACACGTGGTCGGAGGCGTGGACGGAGGTCGAGGAGACCCTCGGTCGGCACCGGATCAGGGAGACGGCCCTGGCCGAGGCGCTCAGTGAGGTGCTCGCACCCGGGGCGCTCGACGACCTCGCCGAGGCGCTGCAGGCGGCAGAGGCCACCTCCCCGACGCGTCCGCATCCCTGGGCTCCGCACACCGGCGTCGCCGGCGCGGTATCCCGGCGGGTCCTGCACGCCGTGGACGCGTTCTGGGACACCGCCGAGGGCCGAATGGCACCCGAGCCCGAACCGCCGGCGAAACCGAAGCCTGGGCTGCTGTGGCAGTACCTCTTGGCCGACCCGCGGTTCGACGAGGATGAGCCGACCGAGCCCGCCCCCTGACCATCGCGGGGATGCTTGGCTAGATTCCTCGCATGAGGGTCCTGATCGCCCTGGGCGGCAATGCCATGACCGGCGAGGACGGCAGCGCGCGGGTCGAGGACCAGATCGCGGCCGGCAAGGTCGCGATGGAGGCCGTGGCCGACCTGCTCGTGCACGACATCGACATTGTGCTCACCCACGGCAACGGGCCCCAGGTCGGCAACCTGCTGGTCAAGAACGAGTTGGCCGCCTCCGTCGTACCCCCGGTCCCGCTGGACTGGTGCGTTGCCTCCACCCAGGCCACGCTCGGCTTCGTGCTGATGGAGGCCCTCGACGTCGCCACCGCCCAGCGCGCTATCTACCGGCGCTCCGCCGCGCTTGTCACCCGCACGCTCGTCGACGCCGATGATCCGGGCTTCACCAAGCCGACCAAGCCGATAGGCCGCCCGTTGTCCGGCGAGGAGGCGGCCCTACTGATCGAGCACGGCGAGCACTGGGAGGACCAGGGCACCAAGGGCTGGCGTCGCCTGGTCGCGTCGCCCGAGCCGCGGGCGATCCTGGACGCGCCTGCGGTTCGCGCCCTGGTCGACGCGGGGTTCGTGGTCATCGCCAACGGCGGCGGCGGGATCCCGGTGGTGCGCGACGCCAACGGCCTGCGAGGCGTCGAGGCGGTCATCGACAAGGATCTCGGTGCGGCCCTGCTCGCCCTCACGGTCGACGCCGACATCCTGGTCATCGCCACCGACGTCCCCAACGCAGTCCTCCACTTCGGCACGCCCGAGGCCGAGCCGCTCGGCCGGGTGACGATCGCCCGGCTACGCGAGCTGGCGAAGGAGGGGCACTTCGCCAGCGGCTCGATGGGACCCAAGGTGGACGCCGCCTGCAGGTTCGTCGAGCAGGGCGGCCAGTACGCCGTGATCACCGACCTCGACAGCATCGCCAACGCCGTGACCGCTCCCGAGGCCGAGCGCGAAGGCACGATCGTCGTACCCAACTGACTTCGTCGAAAGGTCCGAGCGAAGCGAGGAGGTTCAGGAGGTCGCGCAGCGACCGCACTCGTTGTCCCCGTAACCAGGAAGGAAACAGATTCCATGCCCGACGCCATCGAGGTCCGCAAGGTGCCACTGCACTCCGTCTCCGACGCCTCCGAGCTCGCCAAGCTGATCGACGACGGGGTGATGGCCGCCGACCGGGTGGTCGCCATCATCGGCAAGACCGAGGGCAACGGCGGGGTCAACGACTACACCCGGATCATCGCCGACCGGGCGTTTCGTGAGGTCCTCGTCGAGAAGGGCGCCCCGGCTGACCAGGTCAGGCAGGTGCCCATCGTGTGGTCGGGAGGAACCGACGGCGTGCTGAGCCCCCACGCCACGATCTTCGCGACCGTGGACACCGTCGACGATGACCCGGCGCTCGACGAGCCACGGTTGACGGTGGGATTCGCGATGAGCGAGGTGCTGGCGCCAGAGGACATCGGTCGAACCGCCATGATCACCAAGGTGGCCGACGCGGTGAAGAAGGCGATGGCGCGCGCCGGTATCGACGACCCCGCCGACGTCCACTACGTGCAGACCAAGACCCCGCTGCTGACCATCCACACCATCCGCGACGCGAAGTCCCGCGGCAAGACGGTATGGACCGAGCACACCCACGAATCGATGGACCTCTCCAACGGGTGCACGGCGCTCGGGGTCGCGGTCGCCCTCGGCGAGATCGAGATGCCGGGCGACGAGGACGTGATGCACGACCGCTCGCTCTTCTCCGCCGTGGCCTCCTGCTCCTCCGGCGTCGAGCTCGACCAGGCCCAGGTCGTGGTCGTCGGCAACACCACGGGTGTCGGTGGGCGCTACCGGATCGGACACGCGGTGATGAAGGACGCGCTCGACCAAGACGGGCTGTGGGAGGCGATCCGTTCGGCCGGCCTGGAGCTGCCGGAGCGACCACACACCTCGGACCTCGACGGCCGCCTGGTCAACCTGTTCCTGAAGTGCGAGGCCTCGCAGGACGGCGAGGTGCGGGGCCGGCGCAACGCGATGCTCGACGACTCCGATGTGCACTGGCACCGGCAGATCAAGGCCTGCGTCGGCGGGGTGACCGCTGCGGTCACCGGGGACCCGGCGGTCTTCGTCTCGGTCTCGGCGGCTCACCAGGGACCCGAGGGTGGGGGCCCGGTGGCTGCGATCGTCGACCTCGGCTGAGCAGACCGGTCAGTTCGGGTTGCGCCCGGCGAACGCCACCAGGCGCTCGTAGATCGGCGCGTCTTCGGGGACCTCGACCGCGGGACCGAAGGCCTCGCCCCGGTTCTCCGGGGTGAGCCCCCTGGACATGAACGCCAGCCCGCGCTCGGCCACCTCCGGGTCCAGCCCGATGCGCATCCCCGTCGCCCGCACGAGGTCCCACGTGTGCACGGCCATCTCGGCGGTCTGCCAGTCGACCTGTCCGGCGTCAGCTTCGTCACCCTGCTGGTGCCAGAAGTGGATCAGGTCGTCGGCCGCCGAGCGGAACTCCCCAGCCCACTCGTCGTCCACCACCGGCGGCGTCGCCGTCCAGTCGGGCTGCTCGCCGCGGGACATCTGCAGGAAGTTGCCGGGTGCGGCGAGCACGTGAGAGATCAGGCGTCCGACGTCCCAGCCGTTGCAGGGTGTGGGCTTCGTCAGCTGCCCCTCGTGGATGGACGCGAGTACGTCGCCCATCTGGTCGAGGGCGCGGTTCAGGACAATGACGGCATCGTTCGGGGTGGTCATGGATTCCTCCTCGTGTGTGCTGTCCGATGCTCAGGAGTCGAGCCACTCTCGGATCGACTCGTCGTGCTGGCCCAGGGTCGGGGGAGCGAGGTGCTCCGAACGGCCCCCGCTGAACGGGTTGTCATCGAAACGGATCGGCGACCCCGGCAGGTCCACCGAGCCGAGGGTGTCATGGGGCACCGATACCAGCAGGCCCTGCGAGAGCGTCTGCTCCCAGGAGTAGACGTCGTCGAGAGTCCGCACCTTTCCGGACGGGACCCCGGCGGACGAGAGCAGGTCCAGCCAGTGCTCGGCCGGGTCGGTCGCGAAGTGTGCCTCCAGCAGTGCGATCAGGTCGTCGCGGTGCTTGACCCGGTCGGGGTTGGTGGCGAACCGGGAGTCCTGGGGGTCGAGGTCCAAGGCTTTGCAGAGCGCCTTCCACAGGCCCTCAGACCCGCACGCGATCTGGATCGGCGCCGTACCCGTCTCGAACAGGCCGTACGGGGCGATCGCCGGGTGGTGGTCGCCCGCGAGGCCCGGCACCTCGCCGGCCACCGTCCACCGGGTGCCCTGGAAGGCGTGCACGCCGACCATGCCGGCCAGCAGGGAGGTGCGCACCACGCGACCTCGACCGGTCTGTGAGCGCTCGTGAAGAGCCGCCAGCACGCCGAAGGCGCCGTACATCCCGGCCGTCAGATCGGCGATCGGTACGCCGACCTTCGTCGGCTGCTCGGTGCCGGTGAAGGACATCAGCCCGCCCTCGCCCTGCGCGATCTGGTCGTAGCCCGAGCGCGAGGCTTCCGGCCCGTCGTGCCCGAACCCGGTGATCGACAGGATCACCAGCCCGGGGTTGAGCTCGTGGAGCCGGGAGACGGGGAACCCGAGCCGGTCCAGCACGCCGGTCCGGAAGTTCTCCATCAACACGTCGGCCCGCTCCACCAGCCTGGCCAGCACGTCCTTGTCGTCGTCGGACTTCAGGTCGAGGACCAGCGACTCCTTGTTGCGGTTCGCCGACAGAAAGTACGTCGACTCGCGCGCGTCGTCCGGGCCCACGAACGGTGGTCCCCAGGACCGCGTGTCGTCGCCCGACGGTGACTCGATCTTGATCACCCGGGCGCCCTGGTCGCCGAGCATCATCGCCGCGTGCGGACCGGCCAGCGCTCGGGTCAGGTCGAGCACGAGCAGGTCGGAGAGGGGTCCCTCGCTCATGTCCTCCAACCTAGTGTCGGAGCCGGATGATTGTCTTGGGGGCATGGCCTCGTCGATGCACTACCGCTTGGTGCCGCCCCAAGCGGCGCCCGCCGTGCCGACCCTCGACGAAGACCAGCAGCGAGTGGTCGACCACCCGGGCGGACCCCTGCTCGTGCTGGCCGGGCCCGGCACCGGCAAGACCACCACCTTGGTCGAGGCGATTGCCCGCCGGATCGACGAGGGGGCCAGCCCCGATGAGGTCCTGGCGTTGACGTTCAGCCGCAAGGCCGCCGAACAGCTGCGCGACCGTGTGACCTCGCGGGTCGGGCGGACCATGTCGACGGCGACGAGCTCGACGTTCCACTCCTTCGCCTACGGCCTGATCC
>DASSJR010000338.1:0-4175 GCA_035691135.1 Nocardioides sp.
CCGGTTGCAGGTCGCGACCACCACCGCCTCGGCGACGTGGTCGCAGGCGACGACGTCTTCGAGCAGCTTGTTGACGCCGTCCCGGTCCAGGGCGACCCGCTCGAGGACCGCCACCGGCGCGGACTTGTGGGAGATGCCCACGACGAGGATGCTCATGACACGTTCTCCTGTGCCTTGCGCTGCTCGTGGTAGGCGAGGATCTGCAGCTCGATGGAGAGATCGACCTTGCGTACGTCGACGCCGGTCGGGACCGAGAGCACAGTCGGGGCGAAGTTGAGGATGCTGCGGATTCCCGAGGCCACCATCCGGTCGGCGACGTCCTGGGCAGCGACCGCGGGGGTGGCGATGACCCCGATGGCCACGCCGTGCTCCTTGACGATCCGCTCCAGGTCGTCGAAGGGACGGACCTGGACGCCGGCGACGACCTCGTTCTTTCGCTCGGGATCGGCGTCGAGCAGCGCGACCACCCGGAAGCCACGGCTGCGGAAGCCGGAGTAGTTGGCGAGCGCGTGGCCGAGGTTTCCGATGCCGACGATGACGACGGGCCAGTCCTGGGTCACGCCGATCTCGCGGGCGATCTGGTAGCGGAGGTAGTCGACGTCGTACCCGACGCCGCGGGTGCCGTAGCTGCCGAGGTAGGAGAGGTCCTTGCGGAGCTTCGCGCTGTTGACGCCGGCGGCGGCCGCCAGCTCCTCGCTGGAGCAGGTGCGGGTGCCGAGGTCGACCAGGGTGGTCAGGGCGCGGAGGTAGACGGGGAGTCGGGCGACGGTGGCCTCCGGGATGTCCCGGACGCTGTCGCTGGATGTCCGTGCCGTCACTTGGTTCTTCTCTCCAGCCGCCCGCTCCCGGGCTCGAGGCACCCGTTGGAGCTCATGCGGCCCGTTCACTGTAGAAGTTTGTGAACGGGAGAACAAACCGAGCCGAATGACGGACTACCCCATGTGAGAAGGCACACCGCCCCGATCAGGATCCGGTGATCAGCGCCGCCCGGAGCCGGGCGGGATCGACCCGCCAGAAGTCGTGCTGCCGCCCGTCGACGAAGGTCACCGGGACCTCGTCGGTGAACCGGGCGACGAGGTCCGGATCGGTCTCGATGTCGACCTCGGCATACTCCTCGTCCAGCTCCGCGCACACCTGCTCGACGACCACGCGGGCCTCCTCGCACAGGTGGCAGCCGGTCCGGGTGTAGAGGGTGACGCGCGGGGCCACGGTCACTCCTCCAGCAGGCCGAGCGCCCGTCGCCGCTCGATGCCGCGCAGCCGACCCTTCTGGACCTTGCCGGTGACCGTGAGCGGCAATTCGTCGACGACCTCGATCCGGGCGGGCCACTTGAACCGGGCCAGCCGCGTCTCGCAGTGGCTCCGGCAGGCGTCCCGGATCACGTCGGGGTCCCCACCCGGTGCGCGTACGTAGGCGATCACCGCCTCACCGGTCCGGTCGTCCTGGACCCCGATCACGGCGGCGTCCTCGATCCGCTCGACCTCGCGCAGCACGTCCTCGACCTCGCTGGGATAGACGTTGAAGCCGCTGACGATCACCAGCTCCTTGACCCGATCCACGAGGAACAGGTCCCCGGAGGCGTCGAGGAACCCGACGTCACCGGTCGACCACCAGCCGTCCCGGTCGGGGCCCTCGCTGCCGTCGGGCCAGTAGCCGCTGAACAGGTTGGCGCCCCGGATCTGGATCTCGCCCGGGTCCTCGCCGTCGGGCTCGTGGCCGTGCTCGTCGACGAGGCGAATGTCGATGCCGGGCAGCGCCGCCCCGACGGAACCGTTCTGCAGGCGCTCGCTGCACAGCGTGCTGGTGACCACGGGTGCCGCCTCGGTCAGGCCGTAGCCCTGGTGGACCGGGACCGACGTCTTGGCGGTGAACTGGTCGATCAGGGCCGGGGAGAGCGGCGCCGAGCCGGAGAGCATCAGCCGGACCGGCCCGAGGCGGTCTGCGAGGTGCTCGACGGGAAGCCAGTGTGCGAACACCGGCGGCGCCACCGGCACCACGCTGCAGGCCTCGTCGTCGATCACGTCCAGCGTCCCCTGTGGATCGAACCGCTCGACCAGGACGAGCTTGGCCCGGTGCCGGAGCACTCCACCGAGGACCGCGTTCAGGCCGTAGACGTGGAAGAGCGGGAGCACGCCCAGCACCACGTCGTCGCCCCGGATCATCGGTGGCTCGACGGCGGCCACCTGCTCCAGGTTGGCCAGCAGGGCCCGATGAGTGAGCATCGCGGCCCGCGGGCGGCCCGACGTACCGCTGGTGTAGAGGAGGGCCGCGAGCTTCTCGGGGTCCGGCAGTGGCGGCACCGGCCGGGCGTCGGCGGAGCGCAGCCCGTCATGGGCCAGCTCTCCCTCGCGGGCGGGCTCGCCGATCACCACGACCAGCGGAGGAACCGCGCGTGAGACCAGGTCCGGGTCGAGCATGTCGCCCTTCCCGTCCAGGGCGTCGCGGACCACCGTGACCGCGTCCCGCACCGCACCGACGGTCTGCGGGTCGGCGACCACGAGGCGTGCGCCCGAGTCGGCGATCAGCCTGGCCAGCTCGTCCACCGTCGACCGGGGGTTGACGGGTACGGCGACCACCTGCGCCCGCAGCACGCCCAGGTAGGTGGTGACGAACTCCAGCCGGTTGCCGACGGCCAGCAGGACGCGATGTCCCGCCACCACACCGGCGGCTCCGAGACCCGTGGCGATCCGGCCCACCTCGTCCTCGAGCTCGGACCACGTGACGCTGCGCCCACCCGCCTCGACGACGGCCAGCGCCTCGGGTCGCTCCTCCGCCGCTCCGGCGACCAGGGTGGCCAGGTCGTGCTCAGCACGCATGATCGCGATCCTTCCACACCCTCGACGTCCCAGCCCGGGGGTGCCCGCACGGGGTCTACGCTGCCGATGTGACCCCGCCCGCCGACCCGCGCCGCAGGCCTCCGGACCTGCGGCAGCGATCGGTCCTGGCCGGCGAGGCGGCGGCCGCCGCGGCGGAGGTCGAGACCGCCCTGGACACGCCCGCGGATCCCGAGTCGGCGGCGTTCTTCGACGTCGACAACACGGTCATGCAGGGCGCGAGCATCTTCCACCTCGCCCGGGGACTGCACCGGCGGAAGTTCTTCACTACTCGCGACATCCTGGGCGCGGCATGGAAACAGGTGTACTTCCGGGTGGTCGGCGTCGAGGACCCCGACCACGTCTCCGACGCCCGGAGCTCTGCCCTCACCTTCATTGCGGGCCGCACGGTCGCCGAGCTCGAGGAGCTCGGCGAGGCGATCTTCGACGAGGCCATGGCCCACCGCATCTGGCCGGGCACCCGGGCACTGGCGCAGCTCCACCTCGACCAGGGCCAGCGAGTCTGGCTGGTGACGGCCGCCCCGGTCGAGATCGCCAGCATCATCGCCCGCCGGCTCGGTCTCACCGGGGCGATGGGAACCGTGGCCGAGCACGTGGACGGCGTCTACACGGGCAAGCTGGTCGGCGACCTGCTGCACGGTCCGGCCAAGGGGGAGGCGATCAAGGCCCTCGCCGCCCGGGAGCACCTGGATCTGCGCAAGTGCTCGGCGTACTCCGACTCGTTCAACGACCTGCCGATGCTGATGCTGGTCGGCGACCCGTGTGCGATCAATCCGGACGCCAAGCTGCGCGCCAAGGCCCGGGAGATGGGATGGCGGGTGCGCGACTACCGGACCGGCCGCAAGGCCGCCCGCGCAGGCGTCCTCGTCGGCGCGGTCGCCGGCGCGGTGGGCGGCACGATCGCCGCAGGAGCGGCGCTCCGCGGCCGTCGGGGCTGAAAATGGGCGCCCGACCGGATTTCTTTACCAACGTGGCCCGCACCACGATTTCGCTCCAACTGTTCCCCTCGGTACACCTGTGCACTTAACATGACGAGTGCTTCGGGGGAAGCGCGCCGGGAGGGTCATTCACCATGCAAGGGGACGGGTACGACGTCGCTCGCGGGCTCGAAGCCCTGCGTGCAGCCGTAGCCAGGATCCTTCTCGCGCCCCAGGTCGCCGTCGCCGGCGGTCCCCCCATCCTGCTCAGCGAGGCCTCGATCACCCACGGGCCGACCTCCACGGCCGGCGGGGCCTCGACGACCAGCGGTGGTGACTACGACGACGCCGACCAGGCCACGTCCTCCGAGGAGTCCGAGGCCGAGCGCACCCGGCTGATCGCGCTCGTCGAGCTGGCCCGCAC
>DASSJR010000339.1:0-8926 GCA_035691135.1 Nocardioides sp.
ACGCGGGCCGGCCTCGTGGGCGGCGCCCTCGGCGCAGTCGAGGACGACCGTGAGCCCGACGAGTGGCTGGTCGATGGTGCGCACCAGGTGCGCGGCGTACTCCTCGACGGCCGTCGGGTAGCGGGTGACGCGGCCGACCTCGCCGCCGGTGGGACGGTCGAACTCCTCGGTCAGCCGGCGCTCGATCGATGCCTCGATGGCGTCGTCGAGCTTGAGCCCGCCGCGGGCGAAGAACTTGATGCCGTTGTCCGGCATCGGGTTGTGCGACGCCGAGATGACGACGCCGAGGTCGGCGCCGAGGCTGGCGGTGAGGTAGGCGACGCCGGGCGTCGGCAGGACGCCCAGGAGCAGCACGTCGACGCCCGACGACGCCAGGCCGGCGACGACCGCGGCCTCCAGGAACTGCCCGGAGACGCGGGTGTCGCGGCCGACGACGGCGAGCGGACGGTGGCCCTCGAACTCGCCGCGGTCGGCGAGCACGTGGGCCGCGGCCGCGGACAGGTCCAGGGCCAGGCCGGCGGTGAGATCACCGTTGGCCAGGCCGCGGACCCCGTCCGTGCCGAACAGTCGAGCCATGGGCGGCGGAGCCGGGCTCGAGATCAGCGCTTGCTGTACTGGGGCGCCTTGCGGGCCTTCTTCAGGCCTGCCTTCTTGCGCTCGATGACGCGGGCGTCGCGGGTCAGCAGGCCGGCCGTCTTCAGGGCCGGGCGGTTGGCCTCGATGTCGACGGCGTTCAGCGCACGGGCCACGCCCAGGCGCAGCGCGCCGGCCTGGCCGGTGATGCCGCCGCCGTGGATGCGGGCGATGACGTCGAAGCGACCCTCGAGCTCGGTCGTCGCGAACGGCTCGTTGACGACCTGCTGGTGCAGCTTGTTCGGGAAGTAGGAGTCGAGGGTGCGGCCGTTGACGGTCCACACGCCGGTGCCGGGGACGATCCGGACACGGGCCACGGCCTCCTTGCGCCGGCCGGTCGCGGCCGCGGGGGCGATGGTCGCCGCGCGCAGCGGGGCGTCGGCGGACGGGGCGCTCTCGGAGCTGTAGGCCACGCCCTGCTCGTCGGTCTCGTAGGTCTCCTCGACCTCAGTGCTGTTCTCAGTCACTTCGTGTTCCTCAATCAGTTCTGGGTCGCGTGCTTACTGGGAGACCTGGGAGATCTCGAACGGCGTGGCCTTCTGGGCCTGGTGCGGGTGGTGGGGGCCCGAGTAGACCTTGAGCTTCTTCAGCACCTGGCGGCCGAGCTTGTTCTTGGGGAGCATGCCCCAGACGGCCTTCTCGACCACCTTGCGGGCGTCCTTCTCGAGCAGGTTCCCGACCGGGGTGGCCGACAGGCCGCCCGGGTAGCCGGAGTGGCGGTAGGCCAGCTTCTTGGTGGCCTTGTCGCCGGAGAGGGCGACCTTCTCCGCGTTGACGATGATGACGAAGTCACCGGTGTCGACGTGGGGGGCGAAGATCGGCTTGTGCTTGCCGCGGAGCAGATTCGCGGCCTGGACGGCGAGGCGACCGAGAACCACGTCGGTCGCGTCGATGACGTGCCACTCCCGCTGGATGTCAGCGGGCTTGGGGCTGTAGGTACGCACGGCTGTTTCCTTCTTCGTTCGTAGGTTCCGTCCGGTCGGCCCGGGCGGCGGTGGTGCGGCGGCTTCTGACGAACACGGCCCGGCTCCCCACCCTGGGGTGAGCTCCGGATCTGCACCCCGATCGCCGTGGCGGGAGATCGGAGCGCGGCAGGAGTCGCGACCGACAAGACTACGGGTGGTGTTATCGCAGGTCAAAACGCCGGTATTCGCTCCCGGACGGATTTCTGACCCGACTATCGCCCCATCGGGCGAGCGCGGCTAGGTTGGGACGGTGACTGATTCGCTCACCGTCCGTGACAACCGTACGGGGCAGGAGTACGACGTCCCGATCACCGACGGCACCATCAAGGCCGCGGACCTCGGAGCCATCAAGGAAGGCGACGACCAGCCCGGTCTCGCCGTCTACGACCCGGGCTTCGTCAACACCGCCTCGTGCCGCAGCGCGGTGACCTACATCGACGGCGAGGAGGGAATCCTCGAGTACCGCGGCTACCCGATCGAGCAGCTCGCGGAGAAGTCGAACTTCCTCGAGGTCGGCTACCTCCTGATCCACGGCAGCCTGCCCACCAAGGCGGAGTACGAGTCGTGGGTCCACGAGATCACCTACCACACGTTCGTCCACGAGAACGTCAAGAGCTTCATGGAGGGCTTCCGCTACGACGCCCACCCGATGGGCATGCTGATGGCCTCCGTCGGGGCGCTCTCGACCTTCTATCCCGACGCCCGCAACATCGCCGACGCCGAGAACCGCCACATGCAGATCGTGCGGATGATCGCCAAGATGCCGACGCTCGGCGCCTGGTCCTACCGCCACGCGCAGGGCAAGCCGTTCGTCTACCCCGACAACGACCTCGGCTACACCGCCAACTTCCTCTCGATGCTGTTCAAGATGAGCGAGCGGAAGTTCGAGGCCGACGAGCGGCTGGTCAAGGCCCTCGACGTGCTGTTCATCCTCCACGCCGACCACGAGCAGAACTGCTCCACCAACGCCGTCCGCTCAGTCGGCTCCTCGCAGGTCGACCCCTACTCCGCCGTCGCGGCCGGCGTCGCCGCCCTCTTCGGGCCGCTCCACGGCGGCGCCAACGAAGCCGTGCTGCGGATGCTCCGCCGGATCGGCTCCAAGGACAACATCCCCGACTTCATCACCGGCGTGAAGGAGGGCAACGAGCGGCTGATGGGCTTCGGCCACCGGGTCTACAAGAACTACGACCCACGCGCCAAGATCATCAAGAAGGCCTGCGACGACGTCTTCGAGGTCACCGGGGTCAACCCGTTGCTGGAGATCGCGCAGGAGCTGGAGAAGATCGCGCTGGAGGACGACTACTTCGTCAAGCGCAAGCTCTACCCCAACGTCGACTTCTACTCCGGCCTCATCTACGAGGCCTTCCAGTTCCCGCCCGAGATGTTCACCGTGCTCTTCGCCATCGGGCGCACGCCCGGCTGGCTGGCACAGTGGCTCGAGCTGGTGCAGGACAAGGAGCAGAAGATCGCCCGGCCCAAGCAGATCTACACCGGCGACCGCACCCTCGACTTCACCCCGGCGAGCGAACGCTGGTCGTGACGCCCACCGGAGGTTGAGGTGCGAAGGCGCCCTGGCGCCCGAGCCTCGAAACCCCGGAACCGTGGGCAGGGCGATGACCCTGGGTCAGACGACGGTGCCGTGCGGGCGGCCGGGGTCGTCGTACGCCGGCGCGTCCTCGCCACTCCGGTACGCCTCGAGCTGGGCACACACCGCCACGCCGTAGAAGAGTGCCATGGCGGACAGCAGCGCCCACAGCAGGAGCGCGAAGACCCCGGCGAGCGGACCGTAGGTGCTGCCGAACGACGCGCTGACCTTGACGTAGGCGGCGAAGCCCGCGGTGGTGAGCATGCTCAGGACCACCGTCACAGCGGCCCCCAGGGCGAGCCATGACAGCGCCGGCTGACGACGCCTCGGCGCATGGTCCAGGAGCACGGCGATGGTGAAGACGAGCAGGGCCAGGCCGATCGGCCACCGGGCCAGGTCCCAGACCCGGTCAGTGGCGGCAGACCAGCCGTACTCCGCCACCATCGCGTCTCCGATGGCGCCCCCGGCGACCAGGAGCAGGAAGCCGGCACCCACCGGGAAGGCCAGCACGGCGGTGAGCACCGCCGCGCGCCCGTACTTGGCCAGCGCCTTCCGGTCGCGCCTGATGCCGTAGATGCGATTGCTGCCCCGCTCGACCTGAGCCATGGCCGTGGTCATGGAGAGGAAGGCGAACGCCAGCCCGAATCCGAGCGCCACCTCGCCGCTGCTATCGGAGCTCTCCACGACGGCGGATGCGAGCGCGTCATCCGAGCTGTCCCCCGGTGAGACGGACTGGATCGTGCTCGCCACGACCCGGGCCGGCCGGTCCTCGTCGAGGTCGGCGGCGAGGCCGGTCAGCGCGATCAGGAACGGCACGACCGCCAGGCACGCCTGGAGTGCCAGGGCACGGCTGTTGCTGAACCCGTCGCCGTACCGGAACCGGACGAACGAGTCGACCGCGATTCGCCGCAGTCCGTGGCGGCGGGTGACGTGCCAGGCGTCCTCGGCGTCGAGCTCGTCGCCGTCGAGCTCGGTGGTGACCGGGACGGTGCGGGCAGTCGTCATGGTTCGCAGGCTATGCGCGCCGATGGGACAGGATGCGGCCGGACCGGTCAAACTGTGCCCATGCCCCGCGCCACCCTCCGCACCAGCGACGAGCTCGCGGCCCAGATGGACCACCTCCGGGCCGCTCCGGCCGAGCGGGGCACGCTCGACCTGGTCGTACGCCGCCCGGCCAACGGCGAGCGGGAGGTGCTGGACGAGGGCGTGCTGGACGAGGCTGACGGCCTGGTCGGCGACAACTGGCTCGCCCGCGCCACGTCGCGTGCGATCGCCGAAGGTCGGCACCTGAAGGCCCAGGTGACGGTGATGAGCTCGCGGATGATCAGCCTCCTCGCCGACACCGATGAGGAGCGTGCCCTCGCCGGCGACCAGCTCTACGTCGACCTCGACATCTCCTACGCCAACCTCCCGGCAGGTAGCCGGATCGCCCTGGGCGACCCCGACAACGGCGGAGCGGTGATCGAGGTGTCGGACAAGCCGCACACCGGGTGCGCCAAGTTCGTCCGTCGCTTCGGCGCGGAGGCCGTCGGCTTCGTGAACTCCGATGTCGGCAGGGAGATGCGGCTTCGCGGCCTCAATGCCCGGGTGGTGACCGGCGGGACGGTCCGTCCCGGCGATCCGGCCCACAGGATCTGACGCGGATCGACGACTGCTTCGACGTTCTTGAGCGGTTTCCAGCAACATCTCAGGGTGATCACAGGGTCACCGGTCACCGTGGTTTCGTGACCGACTACAACGACACCCGGCCGATCATCCCCCCACCAAGTCCTCACGGCGAGCATCCCCCGCGCAGCCGTGGACGCGGTGTGATCGTGGGGTCGGTGCTCGTCGGCGCCCTCTTGCTGGGGGGCGGTGCCGGCGTGGCCGGTGCCGCCGCCTGGCAGGAGTGGGGCTCCGAGGAGGCGACGACCTCGGGCGGCACCAGCACCACCTCGATCCCCGTCGTCGACACCGGCGATGCCCCCGCCCAGGACGGCTCGGTCGAGCAGGTGGCCGCCGAGGTCCTGCCGTCGGTCGTGAAGATCAATGTGGTCGGGGAGTCCGAGGGTCAGCCCGTGAGCGGGTCCGGGTCGGGGATCGTCCTCAGCGAGGACGGCGAGATCCTGACCAACAACCACGTGGTCGAGCTGGCCGGCGACAGCGGGCGCATCTCGGTGTCCTTCGAGAACGGTGACGAAGCCGCCGCGAAGGTCCTCGGCACCGACCCACTCACCGACACGGCCGTGATCAAGGCCGAAGACGTCAGCGGTCTGACCAAAGCAACGATCGGCAAGTCCGCCAACCTGGACATCGGCCAGCAGGTCGTGGCTGTGGGCTCGCCGTTCGGGCTCGACTCCACCGTGACGAGCGGCATCGTCTCGGCGCTCGACCGGCCGGTCAGCGTCGGCACGGATGCCGAGGGCAACAGCACGACGTACCCGGCGATCCAGACGGATGCAGCTATCAACCCGGGCAACAGCGGTGGGCCGCTGGTCGACATGAACGGCGCTGTCGTCGGCATCGACTCCGCCATCCGGACCAGTGGGGACAGCGCGGGCCAGGGCGGCTCGATCGGTCTCGGTTTCGCGATCCCGATCGACGAGGCGATGCCGGTCATCCAGCAGATGCTCGCCGGCGAGACCCCGACTCACGCGCGACTGGGCATCACGGTCTCCGACGTCCAGCAGCAGGCCGGCGAGCTCCCCGCCGAGGGCGCCCAGGTCCAGGAGGTTTCCAACGGCTCGACCGCCGACCAGGCCGGGCTCGAGAGGGGCGACGTGATCACCCGGCTCGATGACACGCTCATCACCGATTCCGACTCACTGGTGGCGACGATCCGGGCCTACCGGCCGGGCGACAAGGTGACGGTCACCTATCACCGCGGCAATGAGGAGGAGCACGCCACGCTGGTGCTCGACTCCGACGCGTCGTAACCGCAGAATCCCCCGCCCGCCGGCCCCGGATCCGCAAAGGACCCGGGGCCGACGAGCGTCCGGTAGGTCATCGGACGCGCGCGACCCGACCCTCGTCCCAGACCGGCCCGTCGGACTCGTAGACGTCGCCGTCGGCGCCGTAGACCAGGAATCGGTCGAAGCCGCGGGCGAACCAGCGGTCGTGGGTCACCGCGATCACCGTGCCCTCGTACGACGCCAGGCCCTCCTCCAGCGCCTCGGCGGACTGGACGTCGAGGTTGTCGGTCGGCTCGTCGAGGAGGAGCAGGGTCGCTCCGGAGAGCTCCAGCAGGAGGATCTGGAAACGGGCCTGTTGCCCGCCCGACAGCGACTCGAAGGTCTGGTCGGCCGCATGTGCGAGCTCGTAGCGGTCCAGTACCCGGCTCGCCTGCTCGCGGCCCATCCCGTCGCGGTGGTCATCGCCCCGGTGCAGGATCTCCAGCAGGGTGCGGCCCTTGAGCTCCGGGTGCTCGTGGGTCTGCACGAACCACCCGGGTCGGACCCGTGCTCCGAGCTTCGCCTTGCCGGTGTGGCGGACCGGGACGATCCCACCTGCCGCCCCGACCGGTCGGTGCTCGACGTCGGGGTCGCTGCCGCCGGCGGCGAGCAGGCGCAGGAAGTGGGACTTGCCCGAGCCGTTGCTGCCCAGGACGGCGACCCGCTCGCCGTACCAGACCTCGAGGTCGAAGGGCTTCATCAGCCCGGTGAGCTCGAGGTCCTCGCAGACCACGGCGCGCTTGCCGGTGCGGCCGCCCTTGAGGCGCATCTTCACCTGCTGCTCGCGGGGCTGCTCGGTCGGTGGGCCGGCCTCCTCGAACTTCCGCAGCCTGGTCTGCGCGGCTTGGTAGCGGCTGGCCATTCCGTCGTTGTAGGCGGCCTTCTGCTTGTACATCAGCACCAGCGCCTTGAGCTTGGCGTGCTCCTCGTCCCATCGCCTGCGCAGCTCCTCGAATCGCGCGAACCGGTCGCGTCGCGCCTCGTGGTACGACGCGAAGCCACCCGGGTGCGTCCACACCCGGTTGCCGGCGGCGCCGAGCTCGACCGTGACCACCCGGGTCGCGGTCTTGTCCAGGAGCTCGCGGTCGTGGCTGATGAACAGGATGGTCTTGTCGGACTCCCGGATGCGCTGTTCGAGCCAGATCTTCCCCGGGACGTCGAGGAAGTTGTCGGGCTCGTCGAGCAACAGCACCTCGTCGGGACCGGCGAGCAGGTACTCCAGGACCAGCCGCTTCTGCTCGCCGCCGGACAGGGTGCGCAGCTCGCGGTACTTGGCGCGGTCGAAGGGCACGCCGAGCGCTTTGATGCTGCACACGTCCCAGGTCACTTCTAGGTCGTAGCCGCCCGCGTCGGCGTACTCGGACAGCGCCGTGGCGTAGCGGAGCTGCGTCTTCTCGTCGTCGGTCTCCATCAGCATCCGCTCGCAGCGGTCCACCTCGGCGGCGGCCGACCGCACCCGCGGCGGACTGACCGAGAGCAGCAGGTCGGCGACGGTGGGTTCTAACTCAGCGGCCGTGCGCAGTCCGTGCCCCACCATCTGTCGCATCACGCCGAGCCCGCCGGACCGGGTGACGGCGCCGGCGTGCGGCTTCAGCTCCCCGGTGATGATGCGCAGGAGGGTGGTCTTGCCCGCGCCGTTGGCGCCCACCAGGGCCACCTTGGCGCCTTCGCCGACCCGGAAGGACACGTCGTCGAGCAGCACCCGCCCGTCGGGCAGCTCGTACCGCACTCCGGAGATGTCGACGTGGCCCACGAGGTTCGATTCTCCGCTACCGGGCAAGCAAGCGCACCGTGTTTACGGGCGCTGTGTGCTGGGATGGCTGCTCTGGCGGCCGTCTCGGCACACGACCCCGGAGGGGTGGTCAGTCTTCGGTCACCGTGGCCCACAGGTTGATGCCCGCCTCGACGGCCTCCCGGTCGATCGTCGACAGCTCCTCGTGGGTCAGCGTCGGGAACGACAACGCATCCAGGTTCGTGTCGAGCTGCTCGACCGAGGAGGCGCCGATCACGGCCGAGGTCACCCGTGGGTCGCGCACGGCCCACTGCAGCGCGAGCTGGGCCAGCTTCTGCCCGCGCGCGGCCGCGATCTCGTTCAGCTTCCGGACGTGGTTCAGCGTGCTCTCGTCGAGGTGGTCGGACGCGATCGTGCTGTCCTCCCGGGCAGCCCGTGAGTCCGACGGCACCCCGTCGAGGTAGCGGTCGGTCAGCAGGCCCTGTGCGAGCGCCGTGAAGACGATGCAGCCCATGCCCTGCTCCTCGAGCTCGTCGAGCAGGTCCTCCTCGATCCAGCGGTTGAGCATCGAGTACGACGGCTGGTGGATCAGCAGTGGGGTGCCGAGGTCACGGGCGATCGTCGCGGCCTCGCGGGTCTTCGCTGCGGAGTACGAGGAGATGCCGGCGTAGAGGGCCTTGCCCTGCCGAACGGCGGTGTCCAGCGCCATCATCGTCTCCTCGACCGGTGTCTCCGGGTCGAACCGGTGGCTGTAGAAGATGTCGACGTAGTCCAGCCCCATCCGGCCCAGCGACTGGTCGAGCGAGGCCAGGACGTACTTCCGGGATCCGCCCCCTTGGCCGTACGGGCCCGGCCACATGTCGTAGCCGGCCTTGGTCGAGATGATGATCTCGTCGCGGTAGGGCCGGAAGTCGTCGGCGAGGTAGCGGCCGAAGTTCTCCTCGGCGCGGCCGTAGGGCGGGCCGTAGTTGTTGGCGAGGTCGAAGTGGGTCACGCCACGGTCGAAGGCCCGGCGCAGGATGGCGCGCTGGTTGTCCTCGGACCGGTCGTCGCCGAAGTTCTGCCACAGTCCGAGTGACAG